>NZ_JBYVMD010000028.1:0-89996 GCF_058145955.1 Pseudomonas sp. A39 | reverse complement strand
TTGGCGATGGTCATCATGTGGGGCTTGAGGTCGTAGAAATCGCTACCGAACCACTCACCGGTCCGGCCGAAACCGCAGATCACCTCATCGGCGACAAACAGGATGTCGTACTTGGCGAGGATTTCCTTGATGCGCGGCCAGTAGGTGGCGGGCGGCACGATCACACCACCAGCGCCCTGGATCGGCTCGGCAATAAAGGCACCGACGTTGTCCACGCCCAGTTCCAGGATCTTCTCTTCCAACTGGTTGGCAGCCCACACGCCGAATTCTTCGGGGCTCATGTCGCCGCCTTCGCCAAACCAGTACGGCTGCGCGATGTGGGTGATGCCCGGGATCGGCAAGTCGCCCTGCTCATGCATATAGGTCATGCCGCCCAGGCTGGCGCCGGCCACGGTGGAGCCGTGGTAGCCATTCTTGCGGCTGATGATGGTTTTCTTGTTCGGCTGGCCCTTGATCGCCCAATAGTGGCGGACCATGCGCAACATGGTGTCGTTGCCTTCGGAGCCGGAACCGGTGAAGAACACGTGGTTCATGCCGGCCGGTGCGATATCGGAAATGGCCTTGGCCAACTCCAGTACCGGTGGGTGAGCGGTCTGGAAGAACAGGTTGTAGTACGGCAGTTCTTTCATCTGCTTGGCGGCGGCGTCAGCCAGTTCATCGCGACCGTAACCGATCGCCACGCACCACAGGCCGGCCATGCCGTCGAGGATCTTGTTGCCTTCGCTGTCCCACAGGTAAACGCCGTGGGCTTTGGTGATGATCCGTGGGCCTTTCTCTTTCAATTGCTTGAAGTCGCTGAACGGCGCCAGGTGGTGATCACTGCTCAAGGCTTGCCATTCACGGGTTTGCGGGTTGTTGCTGGACATACCGATCTCCTAGACTTTTCAGTAAAGGGCGCGCCGCTTTCAAGGGCGCGCCCGGCGCATCAGACGGCGAAGAGCAGGAATTCCCGCTCCCACGAACTGATGACGCGCTTGAAGTTTTCATGCTCGGCCCGCTTGACCGCGACGTAGCCTGTGATGAATTTCTGACCCAGGTATTTCTCGATGGTCTTGCTGTTTTCCATGCGTTCCAGGGCGTCTTCGATGGTCAACGGCAGGCGCAGGTTGCGACGCTCGTAACCACGGCCTACCACTGGCGCGCTGGGGTTATGGCCTTCGACCATGCCGATGTAGCCACACAGCAGGCTGGCGGCAATCGCCAGGTACGGGTTGGCGTCGGCGCCCGGCAGGCGGTTTTCCACACGCCGGTTCTGCGGGCCGGCATCCGGTACGCGCAGGCCCACGGTGCGGTTTTCTTCGCCCCACTCCACGTTCACCGGCGCCGAGGTATCCGGCAGGAAGCGGCGGAACGAGTTCACGTTAGGCGCAAACAGCGGCAGCAATTCAGGGATGAATTTCTGCAGGCCGCCAATGTGGTTGAGGAACAGCTCGCTCATGGACCCGTCTTCATTGGAGAAGACGTTCTTGCCGGTAGCGATGTCGATGATGCTCTGGTGCAGGTGCATCGCGCTGCCGGGCTCGCCGGTCATCGGCTTGGCCATAAAGGTCGCGGCCACATTGTGCTTGAGCGCGGCTTCACGCATGGTGCGCTTGAACACCAGGATCTGGTCGGCCAGCGACAGGGCATCGCCATGACGGAAGTTGATTTCCATCTGCGCCGTGCCGTCTTCGTGGATCAGCGTGTCGAGGTCCAGTTCCTGCAGTTCGCACCAGTCGTAGACGTCTTCGAACAGCGGGTCGAATTCGTTGGCGGCTTCTATAGAGAAGGATTGGCGACCGGTCTCGGGGCGCCCGGAACGGCCAATCGGCGGTTGCAGCGGGAAGTCCGGGTCTTCGCAGCGTTTGGTCAGGTAGAACTCCATCTCCGGCGCCACGATGGGCTGCCAGCCTTTGTCGGCATAGAGCTTGAGGACTTTCTTGAGTACGTTGCGCGGCGACAGCTCGATCGGGTTGCCTTGCTTGTCGTAGGTGTCGTGGATCACCTGGGCAGTCGGCTCGATGGCCCAAGGCACCAGGAACACCGCGTTCTGGTCGGGGCGGCAGATCATGTCGATGTCGGCCGGGTCGAGCAATTCGTAATAAATGTCGTCTTCGACATAGTCGCCGGTCACGGTCTGCAACAGAACGCTCTCGGGCAGGCGCATGCCTTTTTCGGCGATGAACTTGTTGGTCGGCGAGATCTTGCCCCGGGTGATGCCGGTGAGGTCGCCAATCATGCATTCGACTTCTGTGATCTTGTGGTCTTTCAACCAATCGGTGAGCTGGTCGAGGTTGTTACTCATAAATGCCTCTGGGCTGGGTTTCCTGGCATCCATTAAAGGCCAGGCGTTGGTTGACGCAGCATCCGCGTCGTTTTTTCATTCAGGGTAGGAGCTTACCTGCCATTTGCTGCAGCGTTGCATTCCTCACGCCAAAGTTGTGTGCAATTTTGAGCAGCACAGCGGACGCGAGCCGTTCGGTGGCAAACGAGGAGGCAAAAAAGAGGTCGGACCGGGCGTCAAGAATATTGGCCGGGGCGCGAGCAATCACGCGGGAGGAATGGACGGATGACACAGCCTGGCTGAAGCAGGCCAAGACGCCGAGTGGCGGCAGGCGAGACATGAAGCACCCCGGTATTATTGCTGTTATGGGTTTGAATCGAGCTTAGCCTTGTTCATTTTTTTACACAACACCCCCGTAAAAAATACAACACGGCCCGCTCAAGCCTGCGAGTCCCAAGCCCGTCAAACCCAAAAAACCGCCCCAAAAAGCCCCAAAAAAGCCTTCGCAGCGCTTTTTTAGGGCAAAAAAGGCCTCGCTTGACTTCGGCATGCCGTTCGGGTTGACTGAAACCAGAAAAGATCAATGATTGATATTTTTAACAACAAAGGTGTTGCATCATGTCGGTACCCCCGCGTGCCGTTCAGCTTAACGAAGCGAACGCGTTCCTTAAGGATCATCCTGAGGTTCTGTACGTAGACCTTCTAATTGCGGATATGAATGGTGTGGTGCGCGGCAAGCGCATCGAACGCACCAGCCTCCACAAGGTTTACGAGAAGGGCATTAACCTGCCTGCCTCTTTATTTGCCCTGGATATCAACGGCTCTACGGTGGAAAGCACCGGCCTGGGCCTGGACATCGGTGATGCTGACCGAATCTGTTATCCAATCCCCGACACCCTGTGCAATGAACCCTGGCAAAAGCGCCCTACCGCGCAACTGCTGATGACCATGCACGAACTTGAAGGTGAACCTTTCTTCGCCGATCCGCGCGAAGTGCTCCGCCAAGTTGTAAGCAAATTTGACGACCTTGGCCTGACCATCTGCGCCGCTTTCGAACTCGAGTTCTACCTGATCGACCAGGAGAACGTGAACGGCCGCCCACAACCGCCCCGCTCGCCGATCTCCGGCAAACGTCCGCACTCGACACAGGTTTACCTGATCGACGACCTCGACGAATACGTCGACTGCCTCCAGGACATCCTGGAAGGTGCCAAAGAGCAAGGCATCCCGGCCGACGCCATCGTCAAGGAAAGTGCCCCGGCGCAGTTCGAAGTGAACCTGCACCACGTAGCCGACCCGATCAAGGCGTGCGACTACGCGGTCCTGCTCAAGCGTCTGATCAAGAACATCGCCTACGACCATGAGATGGACACCACCTTCATGGCCAAGCCTTACCCAGGCCAGGCAGGCAACGGTTTGCACGTACACATTTCGATCCTGGACAAAGACGGCAAGAACATCTTTGCCAGCGAGGATCCCGAGCAGAACGCCGCATTGCGTCACGCGATCGGCGGTGTGCTCGAGACCCTACCCGCTCAAATGGCGTTCCTGTGCCCCAACGTCAACTCCTATCGCCGTTTCGGCGCACAGTTCTACGTGCCGAACTCGCCGTGCTGGGGCCTGGATAACCGCACCGTGGCGATTCGCGTACCGACCGGCTCGTCCGATGCCGTGCGTATCGAACACCGCGTGGCGGGCGCCGACGCCAACCCTTACCTGCTGATGGCTTCGGTTTTGGCAGGCGTGCACCACGGCCTGACCAACAAGATCGAGCCTGGCGCACCGGTGGAAGGCAACAGCTACGAGCAGAACGAACAAAGCCTGCCGAACAACCTGCGCGATGCATTGCGTGAGTTGGACGACAGCGAGGTGATGGCCAAGTACATCGATCCTAAATACATCGATATCTTCGTTGCCTGTAAGGAAAGTGAGCTGGAAGAGTTCGAACATTCCATCTCCGACCTTGAGTACAACTGGTACCTGCATACCGTGTAAGCGGTTGCGGTATTCAATGCGGTGGGCGGGCTTGCTGTGGTGAGCGGGCTTGCCCCGCGCTGGGTTGCGAAGCAGCCCCACAACCCGACGCCGAGTTCCTTCTGAATGAACTCGGTGTTTTTATTGGGACTGCTTCGCAGCCCAGCGCGGGGCAAGCCCGCTCACTACAACACACTCACTCGCCACGAAAGCGCCTACTCCCAGGTATGGATCATCCTTAAGCTCTGCGTACAATGCGCTCTGCCTTGTAGGAGACTTCCATGACCACCCGCCCCGCCACCCCTCGCAAACCCCGCGCCCGTAGCCAGGCCCGGATCGACGCGATTCTCGACGCCGCCCGCACCTTGCTGGCCGCCGAAGGCGTGGCCGGTTTGTCGATCTACAGCGTGGCCGAACGGGCGCAGATCCCGCCGTCGTCGGTGTATCACTTTTTCGCCAGCGTGCCCGCGTTGCTGGAAGCGCTGACAGCAGATGTGCACGCAGCATTCCGGGCGGCCATTCAGGCGCCCATCGAGCACGACTCACTCAAGCACTGGCGTGATCTGTCCTACATCGTCGAGCAACGCATGCTCGCCATCTACGACGAGGACGCCGCTGCACGCCAGTTGATCCTGGCCCAGCACGGGCTGACCGAGGTGACCCAGGCGGATCGCCAGCATGATCTGGAATTGGGGAACTTGATGCTGGACGTGTTCAATCGCCACTTCGAAGTGCCGACACTGCCCAGCGATGTCGACGTGTTTGCCCTGGCGCTGGAACTGAGCGATCGCGTGTATGCGCGCTCGGTGCATCAGCATGGGCTGATCACGCCACGCATGGCGGAGGAAGGGATGCGGGTGTTTGATGCGTATGTGGGGCTTTATTTGCCGGCGTACCTGCCCAAGCGCTGAGTAGTGTGGTGGCTGGGCCGGCCTAATCGGGGGCAAGCCCCCTCCCACCTTTTGAATGTATTCACAGGTCAAAATGTGGGAGGGGCTTGCCCCCGATGGCGGCCTCAGGTGCGATCACAACTTGGCAATCGACACCTCGGTGGACTTCACGAAGGCGATCACTTCGCTGCCAATCACCAACTCCAGCTCTTTGACCGAGCGGGTGGTGATCACGGAAGTGACGATGCCGGACGCGGTCTGTACGTCAATTTCCGACAGCACGTCGCCTTCGACGATTTCCTTGATGGTGCCTTTGAACTGGTTACGCACGTTGATGGCTTTAATAGTCATGTTGTTCTTCCTTCATGGGACAAGTGAGTTATTGAGCCCAACGCAATTGCGTAGGCAGCGGTGAAACAGGTTCGGGTTCCGGCGGCGTGCCGGGTAACGACAACACACGGTTGAGCACTTCGGCTTCCAGCGCGGCCAGGCGATGTGAGCCACGGGCACGTGGGCGCGGCAGGTCGACGATGAGGTCGAGGCCGATTTCGCCGTCTTCGATCAGGATCACCCGGTCGGCAATGGCCACGGCTTCGCTGACGTCGTGGGTCACCAGCAACACGGTGAAACCGTGCTTCTGCCAGAGGTTTTCGATCAGTTGCTGCATCTCGATGCGGGTCAGGGCATCCAGCGCGCCCAGCGGTTCATCGAGCAGCAGCAAGCGCGGTTGGTGAATCAGCGCACGGGCCAGGGCCACGCGTTGCTTCTGCCCGCCAGACAGCGCCGCCGGCCATTCATTGGCACGTTCGGCCAGGCCGACCGCTTCAAGGGCTTCCAACGCTTTGGGGCGCCAGTTGCCTTTAAGGCCCAGCCCGACGTTATCGATGATCTTTTTCCACGGCAGCAGGCGCGCTTCCTGAAACATCAGCCGCGTGTCTTCAATGGCTTCGCTTAGCGGTGCGGAACCGGCGAGCAGCTCACCGCCGCTGGCTTTGTCCAGGCCGGCCAGCAGGCGCAGCAAGGTACTTTTGCCGCAACCACTGCGACCGACCACCGCCACGAATTGGCCGGCAGGAATGTGCAGGTCGATGTCCTTGAGCACTTCGCGCGCGCCAAAGGCCTTGCGCAACTTGCGCACCGCCAGGGGGATGCCCTTGAGCAGGCGCGGGGGTTGTTGAGCTGTCATGCCGCACCTCCTTTATTCACTTGATACGCCGGGTGCCAGCGCAGCCACACCCGCTCCAGGCCGCGAGCGGCCAGATCGGCGAGCTTGCCGAGGATGGCGTACATGACGATGGCCAACACCACCACGTCGGTTTGCAGGAATTCACGCGCATTCATCGCCAGGTAACCGATGCCGGAGCTGGCGGAAATGGTTTCCGCCACAATCAGCGTCAACCACATAAAGCCCAGGGCAAACCGCACGCCCACCAGGATCGACGGCAGCGCGCCCGGCAGGATCACCTGGCGGAACAGGCTGAACCCGGACAAGCCGTAGCTGCGCGACATTTCCACCAGTGCCGGGTCGACGTTGCGAATGCCGTGGTAGGTGTTGAGGTAGATCGGGAACAGCGTGCCGAGCGCGACGAGAAATATCTTCGCCGTCTCGTCGATGCCAAACCACAGGATCACCAGCGGAATCAACGCCAGGTGTGGCACGTTGCGGATCATCTGCACCGAGCTGTCCAGCAGGCGTTCGCCCCACGTCGACAGGCCGGTGATAAACCCCAGGGCCAGGCCGATGCTGCCGCCGATCACAAAACCCAGGCCCGCGCGCCAGCCACTGATGGCCAGGTGGGTCCAGATTTCGCCGCTGGCCACCAGGTGGACGCCGGCTGCAATCACGGCGCTGGGCGCCGGCAGAATACGCGTCGACAACCAACCCGCCGACACCGACAACTGCCACACCGCCAGCAACAACACCGGCAGCACCCAGGGCGCGACGCGGTGGCTTAATTTTTCAAAACTCATGGCGCCACCTCAGCTCTGTGACGCAGCTTTAGGAAGGATGTCGTTGGCGACCATTTCGCCGAACGGGCTCACGTACCCGGCGCTTTTCGGCAGCTCGGGACGTTCGATATCCAAGTGGGGGAACAACAGCTCAGCCACCCGATACGACTCTTCCAGGTGTGGATAACCGGAGAAGATAAAGGTGTCGATGCCCAGTGCTGCGTATTCCTTCACGCGTGCCGCGACGGTTGGGCCATCGCCTACCAGCGCGGTGCCCGCACCGCCGCGCACCAGGCCGACGCCGGCCCACAGGTTAGGGCTGACCTCGAGGTTGTCGCGATTGCCGCCATGCAAGGCCGCCATGCGTTGCTGGCCAACAGAATCGAAGCGCGCCAGGGAGGCCTGGGCACGGGCGATGGTGTCGTCGTCCAGGTGGGAGATCAGTTTATCGGCGGCTTTCCACGCTTCATCGTTGGTTTCGCGCACGATCACATGCAGGCGAATACCAAAGCGCACCGTGCGCCCCAGCTTCGCGGCCTTGGCCCGCACCTGTGCGATTTTTTCCGCGACAGCGGCCGGTGGCTCACCCCAGGTCAGGACCATTTCCACCTGTTCGGCCGCCAGGTCCTGGGCCGCTTCGGAGGAGCCGCCGAAGTACAACGGCGGACGCGGTTGCTGGATCGGCGGGTAAAGCAACTTAGCGCCTTTGACGCTGATGTGTTCGCCGTCGTAATCCACGGTTTCACCTTCCAGCACACGACGCCAGATACGGGTGAATTCCACCGAGGCCTGGTAACGCTCTTCGTGGCTGAGGAACAGACCGTCGCCGGCCAATTCTTCCGGATCACCACCGGTGACCAGGTTGAACAATGCGCGACCTCCGGACAGGCGGTCGAGGGTCGCGGCCTGACGTGCCGCCACCGTCGGGGAAATGATCCCAGGGCGCAGCGCGACGAGGAATTTCAAACGCTGGGTCACCGGGATCAGCGAAGCAGCCACCAGCCACGAGTCTTCGCACGAACGCCCGGTCGGGATCAGCACCCCGCCGAAACCCAGGCGATCAGCGGCCTGGGCCACTTGCTGCAGGTAACCGTGGTCAACGGCGCGAGCGCCTTCGGCGGTGCCAAGGTAATGGCCGTCGCCGTGGGTAGGCAGGAACCAGAAAATATTGAGGCTCATGGAGTTGTCTCCTGAAGAAGTCGGATTACGGCGCTTTAGCCACGGCGGCGGGTGGCGTCCAGATCACGTCCTTGATGCTCAAGGGCTTGGGGATCAATTTGAGTTGGTAGAAGCTGTCGGCAATTTTCTGCTGGGCCGCCACCACTTCCGGGGTCAGGAACAGTGCGCCGTAGCCTTGGCGCTTCACCGAGGTCAGGGTGATGTCTGCCGGCAGGCCGAGCAGCGGCGCCACTTGTTCAGTCACTTCCTGTGGGTTGGCCTTGGACCACTCGCCCACGGCGCGCACTTCTTCGATCAGAGCCTTGAGCACCTCAGGGTGTTTTTCAGCGTACGGCTTGGTGGCCAGATAGAACTGATGGTTGTCGGCGATGCCGGTACCGTCACGCAGGGTGCGGGCCTGCAGTTGTTTCTCGGCGGCGGCCTGGTACGGGTCCCAGATTACCCAGGCGTCCACGCTGCCACGCTCGAAGGCGGCACGGGCATCGGCGGGCGGCAGGAACACGGTCTGCACGTCGGTGTATTTCAGGCCGGCATCTTCCAGGGCACGTACCAACAGGTAGTGCACGTTGGAGCCTTTGTTGAGCACGACTTTCTTGCCCTTGAGTTCGGCCACGGATTTGATCGGCGAATCTTTCGGCACCAGGATTGCTTCGCTGGTCGGCGCTGGCGGCTCGTAGGCCACGTAGAGCAAGTCGGCACCGGCGGCCTGGGCGAATACCGGTGGGGTTTCGCCGGTCACGCCGAAGTCGATGGAGCCGACGTTCAGGCCTTCAAGCAGTTGCGGGCCGCCCGGAAACTCGGTCCATTGGACATTGACGCCCTGGGCCGCGAGGCGTTTTTCCAGGGAACCCTTGGCTTTGAGCAGCACCAGCGTGCCGTACTTCTGATAACCGATACGCAGGGTCTCGGCGGCTTGAGCTTGAACAATGGCGCCGAAGGACACAGCCGCAGCAAACAGTGCGACCAGACCACGACGCAAGATGACAGTGCGCATGGCGCTCTCTCCAAATAATGCGATGAGGGGGTTGGCTGCACCTGCTTGGCCGTTAGCGGCTGAGTAAGGTGAGTACTACAAAATCCGGTAAGGCTCAGATGCTCCAGCGAGCACTCAACAAACGTTCATTCAACACATGGGGGTCCAGCGGTTTCGGGCGACGGGCCATGGCGCCGTAGAGCGTTTCCAGGGCCTCGTGCAAACGGTGTTCAAGCACCGGCACCAGTTGCGCCTGGGCGCTGCCTTCGCCATAGGCGATCTGGCTGTCTTCGGCAAAAATACCGTGGAGCAATTCCTGGGCTTTCAGCGCCGACAACACCGGCTTCAGCGCGTAATCCACCGCCAACATGTGCGCGATGCTGCCGCCGGTCGCCATCGGCAACACGATCTTGTGGGCCAGGGCGCGCTCGGGCAACAGGTCCAGCACCGTCTTCAGCGCGCCGGAGAATGAGGCCTTGTACACCGGCGTGGCGATCACCAGACCGTCCGCGTTAGCCACTTGTTGCAGCAGGTCGATGACCTTTGGGCTGTCGAAGCGCGCATGCAGCAAGTCCTCAGCCGGGAAGTCCCGTATCTGGTAACTCACGACTTCTACGCCTTTGTCTTGCAACCACTGACGGGTTTTATCCAGCAACACCCCGGAGCGGGAACGCTGGCTGGGACTGCCTCCAAGTGTTACGACCAACATGCAGGAATTCCTTGAGCAAGTGCCGGCGGTTCGCTGTGTGGCGATGGCGCCAAGATGGAACAGACCTTATCAGCAGATTCATATATCTTTAAATCTCATTTTTTCATTTGTTTATTCTTTAAATGCATATAAGGACGGTTAAACGTCAGGCGAAAAAAAAGGCCGTCGAAACGGCCTGAAAACCCTTGTTGTGATTCAGCTTCAACGACGGTGTATTGAACGACGCCATCGGGGGCAAGCCCCCTCCCACAGGGGAATGCGGTCAACGGTGGGAGAGGGGGCTTTCCCCCGATGCCTATATCCGCGTTAACGATTGGGTTGCGGGGTGAGTCGCAGGTACGGCTTCACTGCGCGATACCCCTTCGGAAATCGCTTCTTGATCTCTTCCTCATCCTTGAGCGACGGCACGATCACCACTTCATCACCGTCCTGCCAGTTGGCAGGCGTGGCGACCTTGTGGTTGTCGGTGAGTTGCAACGAGTCAATCACCCGCAGGATTTCGTGGAAGTTGCGCCCGGTGCTGGCCGGGTAGGTGATGGTCAGGCGGATCTTCTTGTTCGGGTCGATCACGAACAAGGAACGCACGGTGAGCGTGTCACTGGCGTTGGGGTGGATCAGGTCATACAGGTCGGACACTTTGCGATCGGCGTCGGCCAGGATCGGGAAGTTGACGACCGTGTTCTGGGTTTCGTTGATGTCTTCGATCCACTTGTGGTGCGAGTCCACCGGGTCCACCGACAGGGCGATGGCCTTGACGCCACGCTGGGTGAATTCATCCTTGAGTTTGGCGGTGAAACCCAGCTCGGTGGTGCACACCGGCGTGAAGTCCGCTGGGTGGGAAAACAACACACCCCAGCTATCGCCCAGCCATTCGTGGAAACGAATCTTGCCGGCGCTGGAATCCTGTTCGAAGTCGGGGGCGATATCGCCCAGTCTTAGGCTCATGGTGTGGCTCCTGGTGAGTGCTTATGGAGCCCACTGTGCATGGATTGTGGATTATTTAAAAAGAATAAATATCGATTTATCTAGACGATAAAGGAATATTAAAAATCTGTTCATTGGACGGGCGTACGCGCGAGGAGCAACATCCATTTCAAGGTTTGAGAAGGCCTTGAGACGCTGTACACAGAGGGGTTCAGGAAGGGCTTGCGGGGGTTGAGCCCGACTTGAAAAGTAAGACACCTTGCCCGGCGTTGCGCCGGGCAAGGTTTTACAAGCTTACAACAGCTTCATGCTATTACAGCAGTGGCAGCGAGTAGCTGACGATCAGGCGGTTTTCGTCCTGATTGCGCTGACCTGGGATGTCGTTGCGCCACATAGCGTTTTTCCAGGCTACACCGACGTTCTTCAGTGGGCCTTCTGGTACGACGTAGGCAACAGTGATGTCACGTTCCCACTCGTTCGCGCCATTGGCGCTGATAGTGCGTTGCGGTGTTGTAGCGCCGACGGCACCGCGGGTGTCGACGTTGTCGCCACGCAGGTAAACCACACCAGCGGTCAAGCCGGGTACGCCAACCTTGGCGAAGTCGTACGCGTAGCGAGCTTGCCAAGTACGTTCGCCAGCACGGGCAAACTTGGAGATCTGCGAGTCAGTGGTCAGGTAAGCCGACGAACCGTCGCCTTGGTTCAACCAAGGGAAGTCGCTGTTACCGTTGCTGACTTGGTAACCGCCACCGAAGGTGTGGCCGGCAACGGTGTACAAGAACAAGCCGCTGTACAGGTTGTTGTCGACTTTACCTTTGGTGATGGTGTTACCAGCGGCGTTAGTGCCGTAGTCACCCGTAGTGAAGTAGTTCGCGTCGTTGCTGTTGGCACCATCCGCGCGGCTGTTGAAGTAGCGCAGGTCGGATTTCAACACGCCAGGACCGATTGCCCAGTTGTGCAGCAGGCCCAGGAAGTGTTGCTTGTAGAACTGGTCCAGATTGCCGTAGTAGTACTGGGCAGTCAGGTCCTTGGTGATCTTGTAGTCACCACCGGCATACAGGAACTTGTTGCTGTCGCGACCCGCGGCGGTACGGCCGTTGGCACCTGCGAGAGACAGGTTCTCGACGTTGCTGGAGTTACGACCCTTGGCCTTTTCGATCTGGCCGGCAACCAGGGTCAGGTCCTTGATGTCGTTGGTGGTGATCTGGCCACCCTGGAAGGTTTGCGGCAGCAGGCGGCCATCGTTGGTTACGATAACGGGCAGCTTAGGCTGCAGGGTACCCAGCTTCAACTCGGTCTGGGAGATCTTGGCTTTAGCCGTCAGACCCAGGCTGGAGTAGTTATCAACGGCTTCGCCATTGGACTTGCTCGGGAAAACCGTGCCACCGTACGAACCAGCATTGCCGTTCGAACGAGCAGTGGCGCCGTTGGTGCCGCCGCCCGAATCCAGGCGCACGCCCAGCAGGCCGATAGCGTCAAGACCGAAACCTACGGTGCCTTGGGTGTAACCGGAGATGAAACGCAGGTCAAAGGCTTGACCCCATTCTTCTTGCTTGTTCTGCGCGCCAGCCGCTTTGGTGGCGTCATCACGGTTGTCCGTGTTGATGTAAAAGTTACGCAGCCCCAGTGTTGCCTTACTGTCTTCGATGAAACCGGCAGCGCCTGCTTGCTGGGCGATTGCGCCCAAAGCTACAGCCAAAGCCAAGGTGGACTTCTTCATGTACCGCTCCTCTCATTTCTAATTTTTGTATTTCTTAGGTCTCGGGTCTAACGCCCTCGATCCACAGATGCGCGATTAGCACCGCATAGTGACTGACAAGTCAATCGTAACCTTGTGTGTCTACTACCTTCGTCTAACCGCAGTTGATTTGGTCCCTGCAGGGTAATGAGTTTTTCATACACCCAAAAAGAATTGTTTCATTCTTTTTCATACGATTTGGGAATAAGCCATTTCGTGATGCGGACAGGTCAGGGTAGACCAACCGCTCCCTTAGCTAATGCCTAAAAGGTATTTGTTAACGCCTTTTTAGATCGAATAGCGTGGCCATACGGTTGCATACGTCACCTACGATCAAAAACGCGACGCCATCATGGCCAAACGCATATCCTCCCGTCAATTTGTTACAGTTTTTGTGTCACTAATTCTTTCTTTTGATGTCAAAGCCGCCCATTTGCGATCGCCTACCTCAGCGGCTTCACGAAATCTACCCCTCGTTGCATCGTTAGTATCGGCCCAGATCAATGCTTCTGAAGCATGAGCGGTGCATAACGGCAGCCACAATGTCGCAGCCCAGGACCTGATCGGAAGAACCATCGCCACACCGATTCTCTCAACCTCTCATAAAAGCCAGCTCGGCACGCTGAAGCCTTGGGGCCTGCATGCTCGGAAAGTGAATGTGTTGAACCTGAACGCGACAGAAATTGCCGCTGAGTGGAAACGTAGCGAAATCGACGCGGTGTTCGGGTGACAGCGCAATAAATCTCGAAACTGACAGCCTAAAAACTACGGACATTTCCGAACTGCTGGCCAGCGTCCGATTGCCGGACGCCCAGACACCTCAGATCCAATGTGGGAGCGAGCAAGGCCGTTCCCACATTTTTAACCTGTGTCGTTCCCGAAATCGGGTTTAGAGCGCCTTCTCGAAAATCTTCGAGTTACGCTGATAGTTGTACAGCGACGCCCGCGCCGACGGCAGACGGTCCACACTGCTCGGCACAAAGCCGCGCTCACGGAACCAGTGGGCGGTACGCGTGGTAAGCACGAACAAGGTCTTCAACCCCTGCGCCCGCGCACGGGTCTGGATACGCTCCAGCAACACATCACCCCGGGCGCCGTGGCGGTATTCCGGGTTCACCGCCAGGCAGGCCAGCTCACCCGCATCCGAATCGGCGATCTGATACAACGCCGCACAGGCGATGATCATGCCTTCGCGCTCCACCACGCTGAACTGCTCGATCTCACGCTCAAGCACTTCGCGCGAACGGCGCACCAGGATGCCCTGCTCTTCCAGCGGGCTGATCAGGTCGAGCAAGCCGCCGACATCTTCAATCGCCGCTTCACGCACCAGTTCGAACTGCTCCTGGGCCACCAGCGTACCGCCGCCGTCCCGTGTGAACAGTTCGGTGAGCAAGGCCCCGTCTTCGGCGTAGCTGACGATATGGCTGCGTCCTACGCCGCCCCGACAGGCCTCGGCGGCCGCATCCAGCAACTCGGCCTGGTAGTTGCTGCTGCCCAGGCGTTGCAGGTGAGCCGGCACTTGTTGCGGGCGCAACTCGCGCACCAGGCGACCGTTTTCATCGATCAAGCCCAGGTCGGCACCAAACAGCAGCAGCTTGTCGGCGCCCAGGTCGATGGCGGCGCGGGTAGCGACGTCTTCGCAGGCCAGGTTGAAGATCTCACCGGTCGGTGAATACCCCAGCGGCGACAGCAGCACGATGGAGCGTTCGTCCAGCAGGCGGTTGATGCCCTTGCGGTCGACACGACGCACTTCGCCGGTGTGGTGGTAGTCCACACCTTCCAGTACGCCGATAGGACGTGCGGTTACGAAATTGCCGCTGGTCACGCGCAGGCGCGAGCCCTGCATCGGCGACGAGGCCATGTCCATCGACAGGCGTGCTTCGATGGCGATACGCAAGTGGCCGACGGCGTCGATCACACACTCCAGTGTCGCGGCATCGGTGATGCGCATGCCTTCGTGGTAAGTCGGAGTCAGGCCACGCGCTTCAAGGCGCACCTCAATCTGTGGGCGCGAACCGTGCACCAGCACCAGTCGCACGCCGAGGCTGTGGAGCAGCACCAGGTCGTGGACGATATTGCCGAAGTTGGGATGTTCCACACCATCGCCGGGCAGCATGACCACAAAGGTGCAGTCCCGGTGAGCGTTGATGTAGGGCGAAGCGTGACGAAGCCAATTGACGTATTCGGGCATGGAACCTGGGCCTGTAATAAAAAGCAGCCGAAAAAGGATGAGTCGTGAAAACGCACAGCGGGCTGATGGTTATCGTCGGAACAGGCTTGGCGACACGCTCACTCTCCTTCTATGTACGAATAGGCAGGGGTTAATTTATGCAGGTTTCAGGCAGTAATGTTCGATCAGTTCCCGCAATAGACGCACTGTAGGCGTCAAGCGTGACATTTCGAGGTACTCGCCCGGCTGGTGGGCGCAGGCGATGTCGCCGGGGCCGAGCACCAGGGTTTCACAACCAAGGCGCTGAAGATAAGGCGCTTCGGTGCCGAACGCTACTGCTTCGGCACGATGACCGGTCAATCGTTCCGCGACCCGCACCAGCTCGGCGTCTTCGACTTGCTCAAACGGCGGCACTTCGGGGAACAGCGGCGCATAGTCGATCTTGACCTGATGGCGCTCGGCCAAGGGTTCAAGCTTCTGCCGGATGGCCGCGCGCAGCACTTCGGGATCCATGCCCGGCAAAGGTCGCAGGTCGAATTCCAGGGAGCATTGGCCGCAGATGCGGTTGGGGTTGTCACCGCCGTGGATGCAGCCGAAGTTCATGGTCGGCTGGGGCACACTGAATTGCGGGTTGCGGTACTCCCGCTGCCAGGCCAGGCGCAAACCACGCAGTTCGCCAATGGCGTCGTGCATGGCCTCCAGGGCACTGTGACCCAGGCGCGGGTCCGACGAGTGGCCGCTTTGCCCAAGAATGTCGATGCGCTCCATCATCACGCCTTTGTGCAGGCGGATCGGCTTGAGGCCGGTGGGCTCGCCGATCACGGCCGCACGGCCCAGGGGGCGACCCGCCTCGGCCAGTGCGCGCGCACCGGACATCGAGCTTTCTTCATCGCAGGTCGCGAGGATCAGCAGCGGCTGCTTGAACGGTTGGTCCAGCAGCGGCAATACCGCTTCGATGGCCAGCGCGAAAAAGCCCTTCATGTCGCAACTGCCCAATCCTACCCAGCGGCCGTCGACTTCCGTCAGTTTGAGCGGATCAGTCTTCCACAACGCGGCGTCATAAGGGACGGTGTCGCTATGCCCCGCCAGCACCAGGCCGCCGGGGCCGCTGCCAAAACTGGCGAGCAGGTTGAACTTGCCGGGGCTGACGTGTTGGATGTCGATGGCGAAGCCCAGGTCTCCCAGCCAGCTGGCAAGCAAATCGATCACCGGGCGGTTGGTCTGGTCGAGAGACGCTTGGGTGCAACTGACCGAAGGCGCGGCAACCAGTGCGGCGAACTGCTCTTTCATGGACGGTAACGGCATGCGCGGTCTCTCAACTTCCCGGATGAACCTCACTATAGAGGCATCTGCACAACACAATAAACCGTTGCGGCACGTTGCCGGGCTCAGTCCTGTACACTGCACGACCTTGGCAGCCACACTTTTCCCCGGCTGCGCTCCCGATCCTGGATTTTCCGGCCATGCAGAAAGAAACCGAAATCAAGCTCCGCGTCAGCCGCGAAACACTCGCCGCGCTGCGTGAGCACCCGCTACTGAAAAAACGCAACAAAAGTGGCTGGGAACGCCGTGAGTTGATGAACCAATACTTCGACACCCCCGAGCGCGACCTGGCCCAGGCCAAAGTCGCCCTGCGCCTGCGCAAGGACGGTGACGACATCATCCAGACCCTCAAGACCCGTGGCCAGAGCGTCGCCGGCCTGTCGGAACGTAACGAATACAACTGGGAACTGCCCAAAGCCAAGCTCGACGTGAAGAAGCTTGACGGCGAATGCTGGCCAGAGCAGTTGGCCGAGCTGGACAAAAAGACCCTCAAGCCGATCTTCACCACCGACTTCGTGCGTGAACGCGCCGAAATCGCCTGGGGCCGTGGCAAGGCCAAGGTGGTCATCGAAGCCGCCCTGGACCTGGGCCATGTGGTGGTCGGCAAGCAGAAAGAAGAAATCTGTGAGCTGGAACTGGAACTGCGCGAAGGCGAACCGGCTGCCCTGCTGGAACTCGCCGCCGAACTGGCCGCCACCCTTGCCTTGATGCCATGCGACATCAGCAAAGCCGAGCGTGGCTATCGCCTGTACGACGCCAGCAGCTACTCCTTGAGCCTGCCGGCGCCGCAACTCCAGGCCGAAATGCCGCTGGACGACGCCTTCGCCGCGATCATGTGGCACTTGCTTGGCAGCAGCCAGCGCCTGGCCGAGCAATACCGTTTTAATGGCCACTGGCGCCTGCTGCAGGACTGGGTCGACAACCTCGGCGAACTGCGCGCCCTGATCGGTAGCCTCGGTCAGGCGGCACCGCGCCAATCCACCAGCGAACTGCGCAGCGCACTCGATGCCCTGCTGGAAGACTGGCGCCCGCTGGTGCAAGCCGGTGATGACGACGAAGACATTCGCAAAGCCGCACCGGAACAGTTCATCGAAGAATTGGACGACGTGCGTTGGGGCCTGTTCTCACTGAACGCTTCGCGCTGGCTGCTGGCCCGCACCTGGACCGCCGACCGCAACGTACGCGGCAACCGCCAAGGCGCTGCGCAAATCACCAACTGGCTGCCACGCCTGCTGGCCGACGATGCCGTCGCCCTGCAACTGCCGCGCTACCAGCAACAGCCGGAAGACCTGGCTGAGCAGCTGCCGCGCATCGAACGCATCCAGGCCTGGCTGCACCATGCGCGCCAGGTGGTGGATATTCCGGAACTGGACCGCCTGTACGGCGAGCTGAACAAGTTGGTGCAATTGGCCAACCAGCCGATCACCGACGAGTCGCTGGATGCGCGGATGCATCAGGCGATTGCGGTGTACCAGAACCGTGCGTGGAAGATGTTGCTGCGTCTGTAAGATCGCCATCGGCGAGCAAGCCCGTCCCACATTTGAAATGCATTCCAAATGTGGGAGGGAGCTTGCTCCCGATGAGGCCGGTCCGGTCAGCGCAAGACCGGCAGGCTGGTAGTGGATTTGATCTCCGACAACGCCACAATCGAATTAACTTCCTGAATCCCCGGCACCATCGACAGCTTTTCAAAGAAAAACCGCTCATAGGCCTCGATGTCCGAGGTGACGATACGCAGCAGAAAATCCACCGCCCCCATCAGCACATAACACTCCAGCACTTCCGGAAACCCGCGAATCGCGTCGGTGAACTCGGTGAAGTTGGAGCGACCGTGGGCGTTGAGTTTCACCTCGGCGAAAATCTGCGTGTTGAGGCCGATCTTCTTGCGGTCCAGCAAGGTCACCTGACCGCGAATCACGCCCTCTTCCTTGAGCCGTTGGATCCGTCGCCAGCACGGCGATTGAGACAGGCCGACCTGTTCGGCGATCTGCGCGCTGGAGAGCGAGGCGTCTTCTTGCAACAGGGCCAGGATACGGCGGTCGTAGGCGTCCAACTGGCTGTGCATATAAATACCTTTTATTGTGCTTATCTTGAATTATACGATTCGATTAATCGCACAAAAGGCTCATCTTAGATAAGAAATCTCCGTTAGCGAATGTAAAATTTCTCCAGTCGAATCTGGAGAGCCAGCATGCACGCCATCGAAACCACCCACCCTGTAACCCGCGTCGATGCGTGGGCCGTCAACAGTGCCCACTGCCAGGCGCACTACCGCATCGTCGCCGAGGCGGAACCGGATGTGTTGTGCCGGGTGCTCAACTATTTCGCCCTGCAATGCCTCACGCCGCGACAGGTCACGGTGAACAGGGAAGATGACCTGCTGAACATCGATATCCTGATGGATGGCTTGAGCTGGCACCGCGCCCAGGTGATCGGTGAAAAGATTCGAAACCTGATCAGCGTCTGCTCGCTGGACGTGTGGTCGGCTGATTCGGCGGGGCCTCAGGCGGTGATGGCCGTTGCGCAGTAAAAACCTGCAATATACGCTGGGAGGTGGATATTCAGAGGCTGACTAGCCTGGGGTTTACACCCATTGCCCCAGGAAAACCTTCATGCTTGTTGATCAACGATTGGAATTGCATCAGCTGTTGCCGGCTTTGGTCGAAGGGCGCCTGATCACACCCGAAGTGGCGCAGCGCTTGTCGGCGCTGCCGGCCAGCAACAGCCAGCATCCCCTGGAGAGCATTGCAGCCCAAGGCCCCAACCTGGAAACCCTGACCGAATGGCTTGCCCAGCATGCCGGGCAACCCTATCTGCGTATCGACCCATTGAAGATCAACGTGGCAGCCGTGGTGCCGCTGATGTCTCACGCGTTCGCCCAACGTCATGCCATTCTCGCGGTGGCGGTGGACGCGCAGACCGTCACTGTCGCCAGCGCCCAACCCCACATCACCAGCTGGGAAGCCGGGCTGGCGCAGGTGCTCAAGCGTTCGATCAAACGCGTGGTGGCCAACCCGCAGGACATCGCGCGCTGCATCGGCGAGTTTTACCGGCTGGCCAAATCCGTCAGCGGTGCCGACCAAAAGGTCGCGGCGCCTGGCCATGTCGAATTGCTCAACCTCGGCGCCAGCGAGCAAGAGCCGGATGCCAATGACGCGCATATCGTCAACATCGTCGACTGGTTGTTGCAGTACGCCTTCGCACAGCGTGCCAGTGATATCCACATCGAGCCGTGCCGCGAACAGGGCCGGGTACGCTTTCGTATCGACGGGCTGCTGCATGACGTCTATCAGTTTCCGCCCCAGGTCACGATGGCGGTGGTCAGCCGCCTGAAAAGCCTGGGCCGTATGAACGTGGCGGAAAAACGCCGGCCCCAGGACGGCCGGGTCAAGACCAAAAGCCCGACAGGCGCGGAAGTGGAGCTGCGCCTTTCCACCTTGCCCACGGCGTTTGGCGAGAAGCTGGTGATGCGGATCTTCGACCCGCAGGTGCTGCTCAAAGGCTTTGACCAGTTGGGCTTGTCTGCTGATGACCAACAGCGCTGGCACGCCATGACCAGCCAGACCAATGGCATCATCCTGGTCACCGGCCCTACCGGTTCGGGCAAGACCAGCACCCTCTACACGACGCTCAGGCAACTGGCGACCCGGGAGGTCAACCTGTGCACCGTGGAAGACCCGGTCGAGATGGTCGAGCCGGCGTTCAACCAGATGCAGGTGCAGCACAACATCGACCTGACCTTCGCCAGCGGCATCCGCGCCCTGCTGCGCCAGGACCCGGACATCATCATGATCGGCGAGATTCGCGACCAGGAAACTGCTGAAATGGCGATCCAAGCCGCGTTGACCGGACACTTGGTGCTGTCGACCCTGCATACCAACGATGCACCCAGTGCCATCAGCCGCTTGCAGGAACTGGGAGTTGCTCATTATTTGATCAAAGCAACGCTACTGGGCGTGATGGCGCAGCGCTTGGTGCGGGTTTTGTGCCCCCACTGCAAGCGTGCACGGGGTGACGTGCATGAGGCCGTGGGGTGCGTTGAATGTCGAAACAGCGGTTATCGGGGACGCGCCGGCGTATACGAAATCATGGTGTTGAACGAAGCACTGAAGACGCTGATCACGCCCGGCGCCGACGTGCAGGCGCTGCGTCAGGCGGCGGTGGCACAAGGTATGTGCAGCCTGCGCATGGCTGGCGTGCAAAAGGTCCAGGCAGGGCTGACCACCCTGGCGGAGGTATTGCGGGTGACCCCTGGGGATTCGGTAACAAATCCTTTGTTTGTTACGCGGTGAAACCGTTCTTATCGGTGACAACACCGTTACAATCGGCCGAACGTCGTTTCACTGACACCATCAGATAGGGAATCGCTATGCAGATCGGAACCGTACTGCTTCTTTTCGTGGGCTTGGCCATCGCCATCCTGTTCATGGGCTTCAAGGTCGTCCCCCAGGGTTACCAATGGACGGTCGAGCGTTTCGGGCGCTACACCAACACCCTCAAGCCTGGCCTGAACATCATTATCCCGGTCATGGACCGCATCGGCCGCAAGATCAACGTGATGGAAAGCGTGCTGGACATCCCGCCCCAGGAAGTCATCACCGCCGACAACGCCACCGTGCAGATCGACGCCGTGTGCTTCTTCCAGGTGGTCAACACGGCCCAGGCCGCCTACGAGGTCAACAACCTCGAACATGCCATCCGCAACCTGCTGCAAACCAACATCCGTACCGTGCTCGGCTCCATGGAGCTGGATGCCATGCTCAGCCAGCGTGACGGCATCAACGAAAAACTGCTGAAAACCGTGGACGAAGCCACGGCACCTTGGGGCATCAAGATCACCCGTATCGAGATCAAGGACATCAGCCCGCCGGCCGACCTGATGGCCGCCATGTCGGGCCAGATGAAAGCCGAGCGGATCAAGCGTGCGCAAATCCTCGAAGCCGAAGGCCTGCGCGCCTCGGCGATCCTGACTGCCGAAGGCAAGAAGCAGGCGCAGATCCTTGAGGCTGAAGGTAGCCGCCAAGCGGCGTTCCTTGAGTCCGAGGCCCGCGAACGTCAGGCCGAAGCGGAAGCCCGTGCCACCCAGGTCGTATCCGAGGCGATCGCATCGGGCAACGTGCAGGCGGTCAATTACTTCGTCGCGCAGAAATACATCGATGCCCTGGGCAAGCTGGCTTCGGCCAACAACAGCAAGGTCATCCTGATGCCGCTGGAAGCCAGCCAAGTCATCGGCGCGGTCGGCGGTATCGGCGAGATCGTCAAGGCGACGTTCGACAACAAGAAAGGCTGAGGCCATCGCCATGTGGGATTTCCTGCAGCATCTGTCGTTCTGGGATTGGCTGGCACTGGGTACCGTGCTGTTGATTCTTGAAGTATTTGGCGCCGGTGGTTACCTGTTGTGGATGGGTATCGCAGCGGCTGCCGTGGGCGTGATCAAGTTCCTGGTGCCGCCTCTTGGGCTGGAATGGCAGCTCCTGCTGTTTGCCGTTTTGTCGATTTTGACGGCGGTGTATTGGTGGAAGCGCCAACGCAGCAGCGCCAAGGCCAGTGACCAGCCAGGCTTGAACGAGCGTGGCTCGGAGCTGATCGGCCGCACCTTCGTGGTGCATCAGGCGATTGTAGATGGCCGGGGCAAGGTAAAGGTCGGCGATGGCGTGTGGATGGTGACCGGCCCGGACAGCCCCGTAGGCGCTCAAGTACGGGTGGTTGGCCAGGAAGGCGTGGTGTTAAAGGTTGAAACTGTTTAGTCAGTGATGGAACTCGATTGGCCTAACTACAATCATAAACTACAGATAACCCACCCGGAGTCACCCATCATGCGTCTCAAATATGCTGTCGCAACCCTCGCTGTGCTTTCCCTCCCTGTCGGTTCAGCCATGGCCGACAGTTTCTGGCGCAATGTCATCTCGTCGGGCGCCACTACCGGCTCGACGTACCTGACCTTCAAAGACCACAAGCTGGTGGTTGCCGCACAAGATGACGCAGGCAGCTTTGTTGCCAGCGACGGCGGCATCCGTGGCCCGTACCTGGAAGCCGCGATGCAGAAAGTCCGCGCCGATAACCCTGGCCTGCAGGCCACGGACATGGAGCTGGCCAACGCCATCCTCGCGAAAAACGCCGTCACCGAATAACTCGGGCTCGATAAAAAATGCCGCTTTTGACAGCGGCATTTTTTTGTCTTCAATTCCTACGGTCATCGCCGCTGATTACTACATAAGCATCCCTGCTTTCCCAAGTGAACACGGAGAAGTCCTGTCGAGCCTCACCCTGCCGGGCAACAAGCTAAGGCTTCCTTTTTAAATAAAGCGAACCACTGCCCATGCACACGCTTGCCTACGCACTGCTGCTCTCTGCATTTGCCACCCCTTACGCACAAGCGGAAAGCTGGTACGGATCAGCCAAATTCAACAGCGCTCGTCAGAATCTCTCCAGCTCGCTGCTGACCAGCCCACGCGTCACTGACAGGGTGGACGCCCCGGATAGCAGCAAGTCATTTGTGGCTTCTTTCGCCGCGGGCTATGCCTTTGACAATGGCTGGCGCCTCGAAGGGGAATACACCATGCCGAACAACTCGACATTCAAATCCTACTGGGCCCCTTTCAATGCCAACGTCAACAGCCTGCATGTCCAGAGCCAACGCTTGATGCTCAATGGCTATAAAGACATCCCGATCAACCCATGGTTGTCGTTCTACGGCATGGCCGGGGTGGGCGTCGCACGCATTGAAGCCGAGGGCTATCAAACGAATGAGACCCGTCGTTTCGCCAGCAATCGCCAGCATCATTTCGCCTACAGCGTAGGCATGGGGCTGGAAGCCAAGGTCAGTGAGCAAATCACGCTGGGTGCCGGCTATCGTTACATCGCAATGGGCGATGTTGAAACCGGCTACAACACCTTCGCAAACCGTGTGAACGCTCGGGATGAGCAACTCAAAGGTAAGCTCAAGGAACAGAATGTGTTTCTGGAGGCGCGCTATTCCTTCTGAAACCTAGTAGGAAATGCCGCTTTCGAAGCGGCATTTTTTAACCGGACGGTGACGATTCATTCACAGGCGACAGGCTATATTCAGTCAAGCCGTGCAACCATGCCGGTACTGATACCTCGCTTACTCATCGCCAATCTGAAACGGATGCCTTCGTCGTCATGAGCCAACAGCCCTTCCTGCCGTTTTCCAAACCCACCATTGATGAAGCCACCATCTCGGCGGTCGGCGATGTACTGCGTTCGGGCTGGATTACCAGCGGGCCGAAAGTGCAGGCCTTCGAAGCGCAGTTGTCGGAATACTTTGGCGGACGGCCGGTGCGCACGTTCAACTCGGGCACCTGCACCATGGAGATTGCCTTGCGCATCGCCGGTATTGGGCCAGGCGATGAAGTCATCACCACGCCGATCTCCTGGGTGGCCACGGCCAACGTGATCCTGGAAGTGGGTGCCACACCGGTGTTTGCCGATATTGACCCGGTGACCCGCAATCTCGACCTGGTCCAGGTGGAGGCTGCCATCACCCCGCGCACCAAGGCGATCATCCCGGTGTACCTGGCCGGCCTGCCCTTGGACATGCCGATGCTGTATGCACTGGCCAACAAGTACAACCTGCGCATCGTCGAGGACGCAGCGCAGGCGCTGGGTTCCAGCTGGGATGGCGAACGTATCGGCGCCACTGGGGATTTCGTGTCGTTCAGCTTCCAGGCCAACAAGAACATCACCTCTTCCGAAGGCGGTTGCCTGGTGTTGAACAACGCAGAGGAAGCGCGGCTGGCAGAGAAGTACCGCCTGCAAGGCGTTACCCGCAGCGGCTTCGATGGTCTGGACGTGGACGTGCTGGGCGGCAAGTTCAATATGACCGACATCGCCGCTGCCATTGGCCTGGGGCAATTTGCCCATATCGAGAAGATCACCGCGCACCGCCAGAACCTGGCGCGCCACTATTTCAAATGCTTTGGCAGTGATTTCGAAGAGCAATACGGCGCACAGCTGCCGCCGGCTGATTTCGAAAACAGCAACTGGCACCTGTTCCAGTTGGTACTGCCGGAGCGCCACGACGGCCTACCGGCCCGCGCCACCTTCATGGAGCAGATGCAGGCCCACGGGGTCGGCATTGGCTATCACTATCCGCCGATCCACCTGCTGAGCCTTTATCGGGCGCAGGGGTTCAAGGAAGGTATGTTTCCGGTGGCGGAGAAGGTGGGGCGTTTGATCGTGTCACTGCCGATGTTTACGGCGATGACTGAGGCGGATGTGGAGCGCTCGGTGGCAGCGGTGAAGGCGGTTCTACAGCGCTGAAACACATTGCGGGAGCCGGATAACCGGCTCCCGCAACAGGATCACTCGCCGATGGCGGCTTTGTAGCCAGCAGCATCCAGCAGTTTTTCCAGGTCAGCCGGGTTGCCAGGCTTGAGCTTGAAGATCCACGCGCCGTACGGGTCGGAGTTGAGCAGCTCGGGGCTACCGCTCAGTTCTTCGTTGACGGCAATCACTTCGCCCGCAATCGGAGCGTAGATATCCGAGGCGGCCTTCACCGACTCAACCACGCCCGCTTGGCCCGCAGCGTCAAACTGAGCGCCAACTTCGGCCAATTCAACAAACACCACATCACCCAACGCTTCCTGAGCATGGTCGGAAATACCGACGGTCACAGTGCCGTCAGCTTCCAGGCGCGCCCATTCGTGGCTTTCGGCGAAACGCAGGTCGGCAGGGATATCGCTCATAGTCTGTGTCCTCAAGAAGTAATGTCAGCGGCCTTCGGCCTGCCGGAAATAGGTTAGATCAAGGTTTTGCCATGGCGCACGAAGGTCGGTTTGACCACTCGAACCGGGTACCACTTGCCGCGGATTTCCACTTCGGCCCGATCAGCGGTTGCCGTCGGTACACGCGCCAGGGCAATGGATTTGCTCAGCGTAGGAGAGAAACTACCACTGGTGATCTCCCCTTCGCCAATATTGGCGATACGAACCACCTGGTGAGCGCGTAAAACCCCGCGTTCTTCCAGTACCAGCCCGACCAGTTTGAACTGCACGCCGGCTGCTTTTTCCGCTTCCAGCGCAGCGCGGCCAATGAAATGACGCTCGGCGGGCTCCCAGGCGATACTCCAGGCCATGTTCGAAGCCAAGGGCGAAACGCTCTGGTGGATGTCCTGGCCGTACAGGTTCATACCGGCTTCGAGACGCAGCGTATCGCGGGCGCCGAGACCAATGGGTGAAATACCAGCGCCCACCAGGTCGTTGAAAAAACCCGGCGCCTGATCAGCTGGCAAGACAATCTCCAGGCCATCTTCCCCGGTATAACCCGTGCGCGCGATAAACCAATCGCCATCAGCCTGGCCCTCGAAGGGCTTGAGCTGGTGAATCAGCGTGCCACGAGACTGGGTGACCAACTCGGCGATCTTCTGCCGGGCGTGGGGACCTTGAATAGCCAGCATCGCCAACTCAGGCCGCTCATGCAGTTGCACTTGGTAAGTGCCCAGTTGCGCATGCATCCAGGCCATGTCCTGGTCGCGGGTGGCGGCATTGACCACCAGCCGATAGGCGGCCTCGGTACGGTAGACAATCATGTCGTCCACCACGCCGCCCTTTTCGTTGAGCATGGCGCTGTACAACGCACGGCCACAGCCATGCAGACGTTCGACATCATTGGCCAGCAGGCGCTGGAGCCATTCCTTGGCCTGGGGGCCGGTGACATCGATCACGGTCATATGAGATACATCGAACACCCCGCAGTCGCGTCGCACCTGGTGGTGTTCTTCAACTTGCGAGCCGTAGTGCAGAGGCATATCCCAACCGCCAAAATCGACCATTTTCGCGCCGAGGGCGAGATGCAGGTCATACAGAGGCGTACGCTGTCCCATGGGTTTCTCCTTCCGGGCTTGGCGAAGGTGCGCAGCATTGCTGTTCGTGCCGGACACCTTGAATTACAAGGCCTGCAGCCACGTCCAGCGACTCGATCCGAAAGACGGACCGCACCGAATGCCGCGCATTGTAGCCGCAAGCCGTAGGACTGGCACCTAACCGATTTGCCGGGCGGAGCGTCGGATCAGCCCGATCACCGGCAACAGGCCCACCAGCACCAGGGTCAGCGCAGGTAAAGACGCCCGGGCCCACTCGCCTTCACTGGTCATTTCAAAGATCCGCACCGCCAGCGTGTCCCAGCCGAACGGGCGCATCAGCAGGGTAGCGGGCATTTCCTTGAGCACGTCGACGAACACCAGCAACGCTGCGCTCAAGGTGCCCGGCAACAACAACGGCAGATACACTTTGCAAAACAGTCGTGGACCGCTGACGCCAAGACTGCGTGCCGCTTCCGGCAACGAGGGCCGGATACGCGCCAGGCTGTTTTCCAACGGCCCGTAGGCCACCGCCAGGAATCGCACCAGATACGCCAGCACCAACGCCGACAGGCTGCCCAACAGCAACGGTTTGCCCGCACCACCGAGCCAGCCGGACAGCGGCACCACCCATTCACGGTCCAGGTAGCTGAACGCCAACATGATCGACACTGCCAGCACCGAGCCCGGCAAGGCATAGCCGACATTGGCCAGGCTGATGCCGGAGCGGATCGCCCGTGTCGGCGCCAGGCGGTTGGCGAAAGCCAGCACCAGCGCCACGCTGACGGTGATCAGGGCAGCGATACCACCCAAGTACAGGGTGTGGAGGATCAATCCGGAATAGCGCTCATCCAGGTCGAAGCGGCCGCGCTGCCAGAACCAGGCGAACAATTGCAGCATCGGGATGACAAACGCACAGGCGAATACCAGCCCGCACCCGCTACTGGCCGCCGCCGCCTTGAACCCGCGCAGGTGATACAGCGCCTGGCCCCGTGGCCGCTCATTGCTCGGTCGGCTCGCGCCCCGGGCACGCCGTTCGCCGTACAGCACCAGCATCACCACCAGCAGCAACAGGCTGGCCAATTGGGCAGCGCTGGAAAGGCTGAAAAAGCCGTACCAGGTCTTGTAGATGGCCGTGGTGAAGGTGTCGAAGTTGAACACCGAGACCGCACCGAAATCCGCCAGGGTTTCCATCAATGCCAACGCCACCCCGGCACCAATCGCCGGCCGCGCCATGGGCAGTGCCACGTGCCAGAACGCTCGCCACGGCGATTGCCCGAGCACCCGCGCCGCTTCCATCAGGCCTTTGCCCTGGGCCAGGAACGCGGAGCGCGCCAGCAAGTAGACGTAGGGGTAGAACACCAGCACGAGGACGATGATCACACCGCTGGTGGAGCGCACCCGTGGCAGACGCAGGCCGGTGCCGAACCATTCGCGCAGCAGGGTTTGCACAGGCCCTGAGAAGTCCAGCAGGCCGACGAATACAAACGCCAGCACATAAGCCGGTATGGCGAAGGGCAGCATCAGCGCCCAGTCGAGCCAGCGTCGGCCGGGGAATTCGCAAAGGCTAGTGAGCCAGGCCAGGCTCACGCCTAACAGGGTTACGCCAACACCGACACCCAGCACCAGCGTCAGCGTGTTGCCCAGCAGGCGGGGCATCTGGGTTTCCCAGAGGTGAGACCAGATTTGCGCGTCGATACTCTGCCAGGACAGCAACAGCACGCTCAGCGGCAGCAGCACCAGGGCGGCGACGGTAAAGACCGGCAGGTACCAGCGGCGTTGGGCGGGGTGGGCCAAAGTCAGTTCTCAGTGAATGAATAGCTTGAAATCGCCGCAATCCAATGTGGGAGGGGGCTTGCTGTGGTGAGGGGGCTTGCCCCCCGACGGGTTCACCGTAGAACCATTGGGGCTGCTCCGCAGCCCAGCGCGGGGCAAGCCCGCTCACCACAGGAAGCTCGCTCATCACAGCAAGCCCCTCCCACATTTGGATCTACGGTGCCCGGCAGAGTGTACTTAGTTCCAGCCAGCGCGATCCATCAGGCGAATGGCTTCAGCCTGGCGCTTGCCCGCCACTTCCACCGGCAAGGTATCAGCCACGAACTTGCCCCAGGTCGCCACTTCGGCCGACGGCGGTACCGCCGGGTTGGCCGGGAACTCTTGGTTCACGTCGGCAAAGATTTTCTGCGCCTCAGCCGTGGTCATCCATTCCACCAGCGCCTTGGCGGCTTCCGGGTGCGGCGCGTGTTTGGTCAGGCCGATGCCCGACAAATTCACGTGCACACCACGGTCGCCCTGGTTCGGCCAGAACAGCTTCACCGCCAGGTCCGGCTTCTGCTTGTGCAGGCGGCCGTAGTAGTAGGTGTTGACGATGCCCACATCGCACTGGCCGGCATTGATAGCTTCGAGCACGGCGATGTCGTCGGAGAATACGTCGGTGGACAGGTTGTTGACCCAACCCTTGACGATTTCCTCGGTCTTGGCCGCGCCGTGGGTTTCGATCAGGGTGGCGGTCAGCGACTGGTTGTAGACTTTTTTCGCCGTACGCAGGCACAGGCGGCCTTCCCACTGTTTGTCGGCCAGGGCTTCGTAGGTGGTGAGGTCACCCGGCTTTACCCGGTCGGTGGAGTAGGCAATGGTCCGAGCGCGCAGGCTCAAGCCCGTCCAGGCATGCTTTGAAGAGCGGTACTGCAGGGGGATGTTCTTGTCGATGACTGCGGAGGTGAAGGGTTGCAGAATGCCCATTTGCTCGGCCTGCCAGAGGTTGCCGGCATCCACGGTGAGCAGCAGGTCGGCAGTGGCGTTCTCGCCCTCGGCCTTGATGCGCTGCATCAGCGGGGCTTCCTTGTCAGTGATGAACTTCACCTGCACGCCAGTCTTCTGAGTGTAGGCATCGAACACCGGCTTGATCAGCTCGTCGATGCGCGAGGAGTAGACCACCACTTCGTCGGCGGCCTGCACGGTCGTGCTGCCGATCAAGGTGAGTGCCAGGGCAGTCAGGAGGCGCTTGGGTGCCAACATGGGGGCGGTCTCTCATTTGCAAAAAGAGGGCAAATGATAAGGACTGGCATTTAGTGGCGCTTGGTGGAGGCGTTACCAGATGTTGCATGAGGGAGTGTGCGATGAAGCGGATAGCCTCATCGCGGCCTATCTTTTACGAGCACAGCAGTAACCGCATTTCGATGTCAGGGTTTTGCCAGGTCAGGTAGATCGCCGGTCAGGCCCAGCGCCTGGCGTACAAACACGGCCTTGGCTTCAGGCATCTGGTCGACCATCTTCAAGCCAGCATTGCGCAACCAGCGCAGCGGTAGTTGGTCAGCCTGGAACAGCCGCTCGAAACCTTCCATCGCCGCCATCAACGCCAGGTTATGCGGCATGCGCCGACGCTCATAACGACTCAGCACCTTCACATCCGCCAGCCGCTCACCACGCTCGGTTGCCGCCAACAACACCTCGGCCAACACCGCCGCATCGAGGAAACCCAGGTTCACACCCTGCCCCGCCAACGGGTGTATCACGTGTGCCGCGTCTCCGATCAACGCCAGGCCCTCAGCCACGTAACGCTTGGCGTGACGCTGGCGCAAAGGCACGCACACACGCGGGTCGGCGCTCACCACGGTCCCCAACCGCCCTTCAAAGGCGCGCTCCAATTCACCGCAGAAGCTTTCATCGTGCAACGCCATCAGGCGCTCGGACTCGGCCGGCGTGGTCGACCAGACGATCGAGCACCAATCCTCCTGCCCATCCCGCACCAGCGGCAAAAACGCCAGCGGCCCGGTGTCGGTAAACCGTTGCCACGCCGTGCGCTGGTGCGGCTGGCTGCTGCGCACGCTGGTGACAATGGCGTTATGCAGGTAATCCCATTCGCGGGTCGCAGTGCCGGTCAGGCGGCGCACGGCGGAGTGGGCGCCGTCGGCGGCTACCACCAGCGGCGCACGCAACTTACGGCCATCGGCCAACGTCAGCAGCCAGTCATCGCCGGAGCGGCGCATCTGTTCCAGGCGGGCATTGGCCAGCAGGCCCAGGTCACAGTCATGCAAGCGGTCGAGCAAGGCATCCTGAACCACGCGGTTCTCGACGATGTGCCCAAGCACCTCGGCATGCACGCTGGCCGCCGAAAAGTGGATCTGCCCGGTGCCGCTGCCGTCCCACACCTGCATCTCGCCGTAGGGGCTGGCGCGCCGCGAGACGATACCGTCCCACACGCCCAGGCGCTCGAGGATGCGCTGGCTGGCGGCCGACAAGGCGCTCACCCGGGGCTCGAAGGCCGCATCACGGTCGAACGGCTTGACGCTCAACGGGCTGCCGTCGAGCAACAGCACCTGCAGGCCACTGCCCTGCAACGCAAGCGCCAAGGCGCTTCCGACCATTCCGGCCCCGACAATCAGCACATCTGCGCGCATGTCCATGCTTTAAGCCTGTCTCACTGGCGGCTTGCGCCGCACATAAAGGGTTTTGTCGACCCGCGCCACCAGGGTGCCGGAGCCGTCATGAATCTGCACCTTGAGGTGGGGCAGGTACTTCTCGCCCCCTTCGGTGTGTCGACGGACCTCGTCCAGCAAGGCCTCGTCGATGGAAAATTCGGCATACACCGGGCCTTTGCCCGGCGACACGAAGTCAATGCTCGCGGCCTTGTCCCACACAATGTAGTCGCGGCCCAGGTTCTCCATCAGCATCAGCATGTAGAACGGGTCAACCATCGAATACAGGCTGCCGCCGAATTGCGTGCCGACATAGTTGCGGTTGTACCAGCCCAGACCCATGCGCACTTTGACGTGACGGAAATCGGCGCTCATGTGCCGGACGCTGACCCCCGCCCCCAGGTACGGCGGATACAGGGTCATGATCCAGCGCAATAACCGCGCCTTGCCCAGGCGCTCGATCAACCACTTACGCATCGGGTCGCGTGCCCAGGCCCATGGCCTGACGGGCGAACCAGCGTTTGGCCGGTGGCAACAGGTCCAGGCCCAGCAGGCCCATGTTGCGGCCCAGCGCCACCAGCGGCTGGGCGCTGCCGAACAGGCGCGTGACCTGGTCGGAGAAGCCCACGGTTAGTTTCTGGTCCAAGCGCTGGCGTTCGCGATAGCCCTGCAAGGTCGCCAGGTCACCCGGCACTTGCGGCCCGGCCAGCAAGGCCTCGGCCAAGGCATTCGCATCGCGCAGGGACAGGTTGAAGCCTTGCCCGGCAATCGGGTGCAGGCTGTGTGCGGCGTTGCCGAGGATCGCCAGGTGGGAACGCACCTGCTCTTCGGCTTCGACCAAGGTCAGAGGGTACAGATGGCGGGCGCCGACTTGCTTGAGGGTGCCCAGGCGGTAGCCGAACACGCCCTGCAATTCACTCAAGAAGCTGCGTTCGTCGAGGTTGGCCAGGCGCTGTGCGTCCATGCCGATGCGGGTCCAGACCAGGGCGCAGCGGTTGTCCGGCAGCGGCAACAGGGCCATCGGGCCCTCATCGGTAAAGCGTTCGAAGGCTTCGCCGTTATGGGACTCGCTCGGGGTAATGTTGGCGATCAGCGCGCTCTGGTTGTACGGGCGGGTTTTCACGCCGATGCCCAGCTGTTCGCGCAGTCCGGAGCGGCCACCATCGGCCAGTACGGCGAGATCGCATTCCAGTACGGTTTCATCGTTGAGGGTCAGGCGGTAGCCATCGGCCAGCGGCTCCATGCGTGTGACTTCCGCCGGGCAACGCCAGCTGACCACGTCTTTGTCCAGGCCTTGCCACAGGCATTGGCCCAGCCAGGCGTTTTCCACCACGTAACCGAGGGCCGGCACGCCCTCCTCCATGGCAGACAAACGTGCGGTGGAGAAACGCCCACGATCCGACACGTGGATTTGCTTGATCGGCTCGGCACGGCGGGAAATGTCCTGCCACAGGCCCAGACGCTGATAGATCTGCCGGGCGCCATAGGACAGCGCCGAAGACCGCGCATCGTAGCTCGGCTGGTAGCTGTCGCCCGGCGCGAAGGGTTCGATCAGCACGATCTTCCAGCCACGGGCCTTGGCCCCGGCCTGCAACGCCAGCGCCAGGCTGGCGCCTACCAAGCCTCCGCCGATAATGGCCAGGTTGACCCGGCTCATCGGGCAGCCGCCATCAGCGCTTCGATGTCGGCGACGGTCTTGGGCACGCCGCCGGTCAGGATTTCACAGCCTTGCTTGGTCACTACCACGTCGTCCTCGATGCGTACGCCAATGCCACGCCATTTCTTTGCCACGTTCTGGTTGTCCGGCGAAATGTAGATCCCCGGCTCCACGGTCAACGCCATGCCGACTTCCAGCACACGCCATTCACCGCCCACTTTGTACTCGCCCACGTCATGTACATCCATGCCCAGCCAATGGCCGGCGCGGTGCATATAGAAGGCCTTATAGGCTTCGCTGGCGATCAACTCGTCGACGTCGCCCTGCAACAATCCCAGCTTTACCAGCCCGGCGGTGATGACCTGCACCGTGGCCTCATGGGCCTGGTTCCAATGTTTGTCCGGGGCGATTTCGGCGAAGGCGGCTTCCTGGGAGGCCAGCACAATCTCGTAGATCGCCTTCTGTTCCGGCGAGAACTTGCCGTTGACCGGCCAGGTACGGGTGATGTCGCTGGCGTAGCAGTCGATCTCACAACCGGCGTCGATCAGCACCAGATCGCCGTCCTTGAGCAGCGCGTCGTTTTGCTGGTAATGCAGGATGCAGCTGTTGCGCCCGGCGGCGACGATGGAACCGTAGGCCGGCATCTTTGCGCCGCCCTTGCGGAACTCATAGTCCAATTCTGCTTCCAGGCTGAACTCATGCAAACCGGCGCGGCTGGCCTGCATCGCCTTCACGTGGGCGGCGCAGGAGATTCGGGCCGCCTCGCGCATCACCTTCAACTCTGCCGCCGATTTATACAGGCGCATGTCGTGGAGCAGATGATCCAGGGCAACGAATTCGTTCGGCGGCTGGGCGCCCAGGTGCGCTTTAGAGCGGATCACGTTGATCCACTCCATCAGGTGCCGGTCGAATTCGGCGTTGCTGCCCATCGCCGAGTACACCCGGTCGCGGCCTTCGATCAGGCCGGGCAGGATGTCGTCGATATCGGTGATAGGGAAGGCATCGTCGGCACTGAAGTCACGGATCGCGCCTTCGGTGCCGGCGCGCAGGCCGTCCCACAGCTCGCGTTCGACATTGCGCTCGCGGCAGAACAGCACGTACTCGCCGTGCTGGCGACCGGGCATCAACACGATCACGGCTTCCGGCTCGGGGAAACCGCTCAGGTACTGGAAGTCACTGTCCTGGCGGTACACGTGCTCGACATCGCGATTGCGGATCGCCACGGCGGCGGCCGGCAGGATCGCGATGCTGTTGGGTTCCATCTGCGCCATGAGCGCCTTGCGGCGTCGGGTGTATTCCGCTTTGGGGATATGGATCATGGGCAGATGGGCTTCCTTTCTTAGTGCAGCGACGGCTTGGGTGCAGCAGGCTCAGCGGACTTCTTGGTCTCGGTGAACAGCAGCAGCGGCGCAACGCGCAGGTACTCCATCACCTCCATGTAGTCGCCTTCGCCGTCTTCGGACTCTTCCAGGGCGTCCTGCACCTGGGAGATGGCTGCCAGGTCCTGCAGCACTTCCTTGGCGTCGGTGCTCAGTTCCAGGCCACCGGCGTTCACACCGAAACCGTGGAGGAAGCCCTGGCACCATTGGCCCAGTGCAGCGGCGCGCTCGGTGAGCGGCGCGTCGTCGGTCGGCAGCAGCAGGACCACGGTGACGTCGTCACCGGTCAGCTCGCCCTTGACCATCTCTTGCAGGCCGATCAGCGCGTTACGCACGTTGTCGGTCGGTTCGGTTTCCAGCAGCTCGGCCACGTCAGCCAGCCAGTTGTCGGCATCAAAGCCAACACCGGTGCAGCTGCGGCCCAGCAACACGCCGTGCAGTTCGGCAGGCGAGCATGGGTGGCCGCTGGTGCTCAGCAGTTTGGAAAAAGCGTCGTACGGGGAGTTCTGAATAGGCATGGTGAGCTAGGCGCCAGACGGCGCAATGTCTAGAATGGAGCGCTGTATCCTAGCACCGGCAGACGTACCAAGACTATCAAGGGCGTCAGATCGTTTATCCTGCAGTTGCCATTCATCAGACAAATCCAGTGGAACCCAATGGAAGACACCGACCTGCAAGCGCTGATGGCCAGACTCGAATTGCTAATTACTCGGGTCGAGCAACTTAAGAGTCAAAACGGACTCCTATTAGCTCAGGAAAAGACCTGGCGCGAGGAACGCGCTCACCTCATTGAAAAAAACGAAATCGCCCGGCGTAAGGTCGAATCGATGATTTCGCGCCTGAAGGCCCTGGAGCAAGACTCATGAGTTCAAGCAATAGCGTCACCGTGCAGATCCTCGATAAAGAATACTCGATCATCTGCCCCCAGGAAGAGCGCAGCAACCTGGTGAGCGCCGCCCGCTACCTGGATGGCAAGATGCGTGAAATCCGCAGCAGCGGCAAAGTCATCGGCGCCGACCGCATCGCCGTGATGGCCGCACTGAACATCACCCACGATTTGCTGCATAAGCAGGAACGCCCTGACGTGCAGGCCAGCGGCTCCACCCGTGAGCAGGTGCGTGACCTGCTGGAACGCGTGGATCTGGTGCTTTCCAGCGACTCAGACGCACCCAAGGGCTGATTGCCGCGACTGTTTGGGGTATACTCGCCCCACTCCCTGGCGTGTTTGCCAGTCGGCGATGTCCCTGAGCCGATTCGCACTACCCTGGAAGTTGCACGTTGGGCTGGTGTGCATGTCCGCTAGACGGAAAGCCTTAAAGCCTACTGCATCTTCCACCTTGAACTTTCGGGTTCAAGGGCTAAGTCGACAGCGGCTCTGTCGGGGAGCCTGAATTCCCAAACTCAATGCCAGTCCTCGGACTGGCATTGTTTTATGAGCCGAAACCATGACCGAACCTGCGCCGCTTTCCCGTCCGCAACTTCGACGCATGTTGCGCAATGCCCGCCGCGCCCTCACGCCGAGCGAGCAGCGCAAGGCCGCCCACGGCCTGTATCGGCAACTGGCACAGCACCCGCTGTTTCGCCGCGCCAAACATATCTCTTTGTATTTACCGACGGACGGTGAAATCGATCCGCGCCTGCTGCTGCGCGCCGCCCAGCGCCGTGGCAAGGCCACCTACCTGCCGGTGCTCAGCGCCTGGCCACGGACCAAGATGGTGTTCCAACGGGTAAGACCTGGGGAAAAGCTGCTGCCCAATCGCTTTCGCATCCTGGAGCCACGCGTGAATATCAGCCGCCAACGCAAGGTCTGGGCGCTGGACCTGGTGCTGCTGCCGTTGGTGGGGTTCGATGATGCGGGGGGACGCCTGGGCATGGGCGGCGGGTTTTACGATCGCAGCCTGGCATATCTGGCGCGCCGCCAAAGCTGGCGCAAACCGACGCTGCTGGGCCTGGCCCATGAATGTCAGAAGGTCGAGCGTTTGGTGCAGGCGAGTTGGGATGTGCCGCTGGCTGGCACCGTCACCGATAAGCAGTGGTATATCGCAGGGACGCCACTGGAATCAGCGGCGCCTTGAAGCCGTGTTAACGCTTGAATTGCTGCTGCACGGGTGACAGTTCAACCGGCGCATCGGTCTTGTTCGACCACAAGCTTTGCGCATACCCGGTGGTCACGACGCCCAGACCAAACAAAATCACCAAAATCCATAGTAAATCCGGTTTACGTTGCATCGATTGCCCCCCTTCAGGCACCTCGTACACGATGACAACAACGTTCCAAAGTAGTCCGTTGCAGCTGCGTCAAGCTTAAAGGCCGGCATTTTGCGGTAACGTGAACCAACACGCAAACCTTGGCGCCAACCGACTGTCGGTTTGTCATCAAATTGCCTGACAACTTGCCCAATGCCTTTTTCAGGAGCCCAAAAATGGCCTATTGGCTGATGAAATCCGAGCCCGACGAACTCTCCATCAACGGTCTGGAAAAGCTCGGTGAAGCACGCTGGGACGGGGTGCGTAACTACCAGGCCCGCAACTTCCTGCGCGCCATGGCGGTGGGTGACGAATTTTTCTTTTATCACTCCAGTTGCCCGGAGCCGGGTATTGCCGGTATCGGCAAGATCGTCGAGGCGGCCTATCCGGACCCTACTGCATTGGAGCCACAAAGCCACTACTTCGACGCGAAGGCCACCCCGGAGAAAAACCCGTGGAGTGCGATCAACGTGGCCCACGTCCAGACCTTTCCCAAAGTGCTCGGCCTCGGTTACCTGAAGCAGCAAACCGCCCTTGCCGAACTGCCCCTGGTGCAAAAAGGCAGCCGGCTGTCGGTGATGGCCGTCACGCCCGAGCAATGGGCTGCAGTAATCAACTTGCTTTAACTGACCGGTATCAACGCCCCGCCGGGGCAAACCGCTCAAACTAGGACGCTAATGCCGCAGGAAGCCGCCATGTCGACGAATCACCACACCTCCCGTCTTTTCGCCGTCGCACTCATCGCTTTGTTGTTGGGTGCCGGTGGCTTTGGTTACTGGCGCTCCACCCAGGACCGCCTGCCGGAAGGCATTGGCATGGGCAATGGCCGCTTGGAATCCACCGAAGTGCAGATCGCCGCCAAGATCCCCGGGCGCCTGGCCGAAGTGCGGGTTGACGAAGGCGACAAGGTGCTCAAGGGCCAATTGCTTGCACGCATGGACACCCGCACCCTCGAAGCCCAGCGCGCCCAGGCCGAAGCCGAAGTACTGCGCGCCAAGGAAAACTTCGCCGCCGCCGAAGCCAATGTGCAACTGCGCCAGAGCGAGCAACTGCTGGCCAACCAGGAACTCAAGCGCACCCAGGAGCTGTACAAGCGCGGCTTCGCCAGCAGCCAGTTGATCGACCAGCAGCAAGCGCGGCAAAACACCGGCAATGCGGCAGTGATTGCCGCCCAAGCGCAGGTCAACTCGGGAAAGGCCGCCATCGGAGCCGCCCAGGCCCAGGTGGCCCAACTTACCAGCGAAATCGACGACAGCAGCCTGCGCGCCCCCATCGACGGCATTATCCAATTGCGCCTGGCCGAGCCAGGTGAGGTGCTGGGCGCGGGTGGGCGCGTGCTGCTGTTGATTGATCCCAATGATCAATACATGAACCTCTACCTGCCCGCGTCCGTCACCGGTCGCCTGACCGTCGGCAGCGACGCGCGTATCCTGCTCGACGCCCTGCCCGGCCAGCCACTGCCGGCCAAGATCAGTTTTGTCGCCGCCAAATCCCAGTTCACCCCCAAGGAAGTGGAAACCCGCGACGAGCGCCAAAAACTGGTCTTCCGCGTCAAACTGCGCCTCACCCAGCCCAGCGCCGTGCCCCAAGCCAAACCGGGCATGCCCGGCGCAGGTTATGTGCGCACGGCTGACACTGACTGGCCGGCCAACCTGCAATGACCGCCCTGGCGCTGCAGGCCACGGGCATCAATCATCGCTACGGCAAGCAGCAGGCACTGGTCGACATCACGTTCAGCTTGCCGGCCGGTACGCGCTGCGGGTTGATCGGTCCGGATGGCGCGGGCAAGTCGAGCCTGCTGGGTTTGATCGCCGGGGTTAAAAAACTTCAGGATGGCCAGTTGCACGTGCTCGGCGGCGCCATCGAAGACCGCCGTCACCGCAACAGCCTGTACCCACGCATTGCCTTTATGCCCCAGGGTTTGGGCGGCAACCTGTACCCCGAGCTGTCTATCCGCGAAAACATCCGATTCTTCGCCACGTTGTTCGGCCTGTCGAAAGCCGATTGCGACCAGCGCATGCACAACCTGCTGCTGGCCACCGACCTCGCACGCTTCGCCGACCGTCCGGCCGGCAAGCTGTCTGGCGGTATGAAGCAGAAGCTTGGCCTGTGTTGCGCGCTGATCCACGACCCCGACCTGTTGATCCTCGACGAGCCCACCACTGGCGTCGATCCGTTGTCACGTCGACGCTTCTGGGAATTGGTCGACAGTGTACGCAGCGAGCGGCCACAACTGACGCTGCTGGTGGCCACGGCATACATGGAAGAAGCCGAGCAGTTCGAGCATTGCCTGATGCTTGATCGCGGCAAGTTGATCGCCGACGGCCTGAGCAGTGAATTGGCTGGCGCAACATCCAGCGGCAAATTGGACGAGGCGTTCACCCACTTCCAGGGTGACAGCGCCCACGACAACCAACCGCTGGTGATTCCGCCGCGCGAAAGCGACAACACCGACATCGCCATCGAAGCCCACGACCTGACCCTGCGCTTCGGCGATTTCATCGCGGTCAACAACGTCAGCTTCGCCATCGGCCGAGGTGAAATATTCGGGTTCCTCGGCTCCAACGGCTGCGGCAAGACCACCACCATGAAAGTCCTCACCGGGCTGATGCCAGCCACTGAGGGCAGTGCGACGCTGCTGGGCAACCCGGTCAATGCCAAGGACCTGGCCACCCGCAAGCGCGTGGGGTTCATGTCGCAAAGCTTCTCGCTGTATGGCGAACTCAGCGTGCGCCAGAACCTGGTGCTGCATGCGCAATTGTTCGACTTGCCCACAGCTGATAGCGGTCCGCGCATTGACGAGCTGATCCAACGCTTCGATCTCATTGACGTCGCCGAGCAACCGTCCGGTGAACTGCCTCTCGGCCTGCGTCAGCGACTGTCATTGGCGGTGGCCGTATTGCATCGCCCGGAAGTGCTGATCCTCGATGAGCCCACCTCGGGCGTCGACCCGGCTGCGCGGGATGATTTCTGGCGACTGCTGATCGAGCTATCCCGCGAACAAGGCGTGACCATCTTCCTGTCCACCCACTTCATGAACGAAGCCCAGCGCTGCGATCGCATCTCCCTGATGCATGCGGGCAAGGTGCTGGCCTGCGATACACCGGATGCGCTGCGACGGCAATTTCACGGTGACACGCTGGAAGCCGCGTTCGTTACCTGCCTGGAACAGGCCCAGGGCGAAGCCGAGCCCGCTGCAGCCACCGCAACCGTCAGCGCGACCAGCGCACCGCCCGTGAGCAAGCGTGGATTCAGCCTGGCTCGCCTGTTGGCCGTGGCCAGCCGCGAAGGCAAGGAACTGCTGCGCGACAAAGTGCGCATGGCCTTCGCGCTGCTGGGAGCGATGTTCATGATGGTGATCTTCGGCTATGGCATTTCCCTGGACGTGGAAAACCTCGCGTTCGCCGTCTACGACCAGGACCAGACGCCGCAAAGCCGCGCCTATTTGGAAGCCTTTCGTAGCTCACGCTATTTCGCCGAGCAGTCGCCCATTCAGGATTCGACTGAGTTGCACCGACGCCTGCAACGTTCGGAAATCAAACTGGCCCTGGAGATTCCGCCCGGTTTTGGCCGCGACCTCTACGCCGGTCGCCAGCCCACAGTGGCCGCGTGGCTCGATGGCGGCATGCCGTTTCGCGCGGAAACCAGCCGCAACTACGTCGAGGCCGTACACCAGGGCAACCTTGCGCAACTGGCCGAACTGAGCAGCCTGCCCCGCAACGACCTGACCGCCGCCAGGCTGGAGACGCGCTTTCGCTATAACCAGGACGTGGTCAGCGTGAACGCCATCGGCCCCGGAGTGATGGCGCTGATCCTGGCGTTTATCCCGGCGATGCTCACCGCCCTCGGCATCGTGCGCGAGAAGGAGCTGGGCTCGATCACCAACTTCTACGCCACGCCGCTGACCCGCCTGGAGTTCCTGCTTGGCAAACAGGCGCCCTACCTGGCCGTCAGCTTGGTCAACCTGGCGGTATTGGTGGCGATGAACCGCTGGTTGTTCGGCGTACCGTTCAAGGGCAGCGGCCTGACACTGGCGTTCGGCGGGTTGCTGTACGTGCTGGCGACCACCAGCATGGGCTTGCTGATTTCGGCGTTCACCCGTACGCAGATCGCGGCGATCCTCGGCACGATGATCATCACCAGCCTGCCGACAATCCAGTTCTCCGGGCTGATCGTGCCACGCTCGTCACTGGAAGGAGCGGCGGCATTGATGGGCATGCTGTTTCCGGCCGGGCACTTTCTGGATATCGCCGTGGGCACGTTCACCAAGGCCCTGGACCTGCGCCAGTTGTGGCCGCAATGCCTGGCGCTGTTCGGGTTTTTCGTCGGGTTTACCGGGCTGAGCCTGATCATGCTCAAGAAGCAGGAGGCCTGATGCACACGTTCGCGCACATCCTGCGGCTGGGGGTCAAGGAGCTGACCAGCCTGCGACACGACAGCGTGTTGCTGCTGTTTTTGTTCTACGCCTTCACCGTCGCCATCTATATGCCCGCCGCCGGCTCGGTGATCGGCGTGCACAACGCCAGCGTGGCGTTTGTGGACGAAGACCACAGCTCACTCTCACGCCAAATGGCCGAGGCGTTGCAGCCGCCCGAGTTCCAAGCGCCTGTGCCGTTACCCTATGACCAGTTGGACAAGGTCATGGACAGCGGCGAATACACCTTCGTGATCAATGTGCCAGCGAACTTCCAGGCCGACCTGTTGGCAGGGCGCCAGCCGGGCGTGCAGGTGAATGTGGATGCCACGGCGATGAGCCAGGCGTTCATGGGCGCGGGCTACATTGGGCGGATATTTCAACGCGAACTGCTGACCAACAGCGGACAAGCCGATGCCGCCGGCCAGGCGCCCGCGTTGCTGACCACCCGCGCCCTGTTCAACACCAACTTGGAAGGTGGCTGGTTCCTGGCGGTGATCCAGATCGTCAACAACATCACCATCCTGGCTATCGTGCTGACCGGCACGGCGCTGCTGCGCGAACGCGAGCATGGCACCCTCGACCATCTGCTGGTACTGCCACTGACGGCGCTGGAAATCATGCTGGCGAAAATCTGGAGCAACATGCTCGTGGTGGTGCTGTGCACCTGGGTGTCGCTGGAAGTGGTGGTCAAAGGCCTGCTCGGCGTACCGCTGGCCGGGTCGCTGAGCTTGTTTCTGTTCGTGACGGCGCTGTACCTGTTTGCCAGCACCGCGCTGGGCATCTTCCTCGCCACCCTCGCCCGCTCGACGCCGCAGTTCGGCTTGCTGGCAATCCCGGTGATCATCCCGATGCTGCTGCTCTCAGGCGGCAGCACGCCGCTGGACAGCATGCCCGAGTGGCTGCAGTGGATAATGCAGGGCTCGCCGTCGACGCATTTTGTGAGTCTGAGCGCGGCGATTCTGTTTCGGGATGCGGGAGTAAGCGTGGTGTGGCCGGACCTGCTGGCGCTGGCGGGGATTGGGTTGGTGTTTTTTGCGGTGGCGTTGGCGCGGTTCAGGAAGAGCCTGGCGTCCTGAGGCGTCTGTACCGCCGTCATCGGGGGCAAGCCCCCTCCCACATTTGATCGCATTCCAACTGTGGGAGGGGGCTTGCCCCCGATAGTCGCGTAGCGACTTATTGGATGATCAGGTTGTTGAACAACAGGTCTTCCACCACCGGCTTGCCCGTCTCGTCGTTCATCACTTGCTGGGTTTGCTTCAACGCTTCCTGGCGCAGCTTTTCCTTGCCTTCAACGGTGCTCATGGCCTCGTTGGTCTGCTGGGTGAACAGTGCCACCAGCTGGTTGCGGATCAATGGATCATTGGCTTTGACCAGTGCTGCCGCCTCGGTGCCGGTCACGCGCAGGGCGATGTCGGCCTTGAACACCTTGAGCTTCGCCGTGCCATCCAGGCCATAGTTACCCACGAACGGCGGGCTCAGGCTGATATAGCTGACTTTCGGCGCCTCGCCTTCTTTGGCCTCTTCGGCCTGGGCTGCCATCGGCAAGGTCAGGGCCAGCATCAATAGGATCCACGCTTTCACAGTTCATTCCTCACATTCGGTTGCCGGGTAGCATAACGCTAGCAAGGCAGAGCACAAGCTTATGGCGACTTATCAGGCCCGGGCATGCTCGTTGACCCAGGGGCATACCCTCCTACACTTATCGGCCACGACGCCAAAAGGAATAGTCCGATGAAAGCTGTGCTGTGCAAAGCCTTCGGCCCCGCCGAAACCCTGGTGCTGGAAGAGATCGCCAGCCCGGCGATCAAGAAGAACGAAATCCTGCTGGACGTGCATGCCGCCGGGGTCAACTTCCCGGACACCCTGATTATCGAGGGCAAGTACCAGTTCAAGCCGCCCTTCCCGTTCTCGCCGGGTGGCGAAGCGGCGGGCGTGGTCAGTGAAGTGGGCGAAAAAGTCAGCCACCTCAAAGTCGGTGACCGGGTCATGGCGCTGACCGGCTGGGGCAGCTTTGCCGAACAGGTCGCGGTGCCGGGCTATAACGTGCTGCCGATCCCGCCGAGCATGGACTTCAACACGGCCGCCGCGTTCAGCATGACCTACGGCACGTCCATGCACGCGCTGAAACAACGGGCCAACCTGCAACCCGGCGAAACCCTGTTGGTCCTGGGCGCCTCCGGAGGCGTGGGCCTGGCCGCCGTGGAAATCGGCAAGGCCATGGGCGCACGGGTGATCGCTGCCGCCAGCAGCGCCGACAAACTGGCGGTGGCGAAGGCCGCCGGCGCCGATGAGCTGGTCAACTACAGCGAAACCAGCCTGAAAGACGAGATCAAGCGCCTGACCGACGGCAACGGTGCCGATGTGATCTACGACCCGGTGGGGGGCGACCTGTTTGACCAAGCCATCCGCGCCATCGCCTGGAACGGCCGCTTGCTGGTGGTGGGGTTTGCCAGCGGGCGCATCCCGGAGCTGCCGGTGAACCTGGCGCTGCTCAAGGGTGCGGCGGTGGTGGGGGTGTTCTGGGGTTCATTTGCCCAGCGGCAGCCGCAGGACAATGCGGCGAATTTCCAGCAATTGTTCGGCTGGTACGCCGAGGGCAAGTTGAAGCCGTTGGTGTCGCAGGTGTATCCGCTGGAACAAGCCGCCCAGGCGATCAATGACCTGGGGCAGCGCAGGGCGGTGGGCAAGGTCGTCGTCCAAACGCGCTGAGCGATGTGAAATGCGCTCACAGGTGGAAGGGGGCTTGCTCCCGATTGCAGGGTGTCAGTCACTGAATCTGTCGACTGAGCCACCGCTATCGGGCGCAAACCCCCTCCCACATTTGGGTCTCCATCATCCTGAAGAACTCAACCACGACCCGCACTTATCTATTAGCGACATGTTCATAAGAGAACATGCAATTGCGCTCATTTCCTGTGTTTGCCACTAAGAGGCGATGCTATTTTCGGTAACGAAACTGTAACATTCGCATCCGCAGTCAAAACAAGAAATCTGGAGCCCTTGAATGTTTGCTTTCTTTCGTCCTGCCGCACATCAGGCGCCCCTGCCTGAAGAAAAAATAGACAGTACCTACCGACGCCTGCGCTGGCAGATCTTCGCCGGTATTTTCTTCGGTTACGCCGGGTACTACCTGCTGCGCAAAAACTTCTCCCTCGCCATGCCGTACCTGATCGACGAGGGTTACACCCGTGGTGAACTGGGCCTGGCGATGTCCGCCATCGCGATTGCCTACGGCCTGTCCAAATTCCTCATGGGCCTGGTGTCCGACCGCTCGAACCCGCGCTATTTCCTGCCCTTCGGCCTGTTGGTTTCAGCAGGGGTGATGTTCATTTTCGGTTTCGCACCTTGGGCGACGTCCAGCGTGACCATGATGTTCATTTTGCTGTTCATCAATGGCTGGGCCCAGGGCATGGGCTGGCCGCCGAGCGGACGCACCATGGTGCACTGGTGGTCGCAGAAAGAACGCGGTGGCGTGGTGTCGGTGTGGAACGTGGCGCATAACGTCGGCGGCGGCCTGATCGGCCCGCTGTTCCTGCTGGGCATGGCCTGGTTCAACGACTGGCATGCGGCGTTCTATGTACCGGCGACAGTGGCCTTGGCAGTGGCGGCGTTTGCCTTCATCACCATGCGCGACACGCCGCAGTCGGTCGGCCTGCCGCCGATTGAGAAATACAAGAACGATTACCCGGAAGGCTACGACGCCAGCCACGAAGACGAATTCAGCGCCAAGGAAATTTTCGTCAAGTACGTGCTGCGCAATAAAATGCTGTGGTACATCGCCTTCGCCAACGTCTTCGTCTACCTGCTGCGCTACGGCGTACTGGATTGGGCACCGACCTACCTCAAGGAAGCCAAGCACTTCACGGTCGATAAATCATCCTGGGCGTACTTCTTCTACGAATGGGCGGGTATCCCAGGCACGCTGCTGTGCGGCTGGATGTCGGACAAGATCTTCCGTGGCAACCGTGGCCTGACCGGTATCGTGTTCATGGCGCTGGTGACCGTGGCGACCCTGGTGTACTGGCTCAACCCGCCGGGCAACCCGATGGTCGACATGATCGCGCTGGTGTCCATCGGCTTCCTGATCTACGGCCCGGTGATGTTGATCGGCCTGCAGGCGCTGGAACTGGCACCGAAGAAAGCCGCCGGCACCGCGGCAGGTTTCACCGGTCTGTTCGGTTACCTGGGCGGTTCGGTGGCGGCGAGCGCGGCCATGGGCTACACCGTGGACCATTTCGGCTGGGACGGTGGTTTTGTGCTGCTGATTGGCGCGTGCGTATTGGCGATCGCCTTCCTGATCCCCACGCTGTGGCACACCAACAGCGTCAGCTCGGCGCGTTAATCGCCTGAGCAATCCTTTGCACAACGCTTGAGCCGCGCCTCCAGGTTTTTATCTGGCATGGCGTGGCTACGCAGGGCGTTGACGGTCTGCTCGACATAATCGCGAGTGGTGCCGTAACGCCCGCAAGCGCTTTGCAACACATGGTTCAGCACGATGTCGGGCAGGTTGCCGGCGTAGCTGGGCAGGTGTCGCTCCAATACAAACCCGAGCGCCTGCACGGTACTGCCATCCTCAAGACGGCAACTGAGCCAGTGCGGCCGATAGGAGGGGTAAGGCATCTCGCGCTGCCACAGGGCATACAGCGAGGCCTCCAGCTGATCTTCCGGCAAGCGGTAAGCGAACCCACTGCAAGAGCCTCCACGGTCCAGACCAAACACCAGCCCCGGCAACTCCGGCGTGCCCCGATGCTCGTGAGACCACAGGTACAGGCCCCGGTGATAACCGTGAACCCGCGCCCGCACGCGCTCAGTCGACGAGCATTCAGGCCGCCAGATCAGCGAACCATACGCAAACAGCCAGACCGGCCCACCCTTATGCCGAGCCATGGTGGCTTGCATCGAGCTCATCAATTGTTCGTGAGTGAGTTGCGGCCCAAGATCGAGTCGCGGAGGGTAAGCCAATTGCAAAAGATCGGTTTCAATGGCGGTCATGGCAAATCGCTTAGGTCTCCTGTGCTCTTACCAGTTATAGGCAACTTTACCGTAATAGAACGCGCCGCTGTAACCGTACGGCGAAAAAGTGCTATAGGCCAAATTGCCACCACTGCTGGCGAAGGCGTTGACCTTCTCCGGGTACTTATCAGTGACGTTGTCGCCGCCCAGGGTGAAGGTCCAGTTCTTCAGCTTGTAGTCTGCCGACAGGTCCAGCACCCAGGCCGCCTTGAAGGTCTGGTCATTGACCTTGTCTGCCTGGTAGCTGGTGAATTCACCATAGCGCACCAGGTTGCTGTGCAGCGCCCAACGGCCGAACGTGAAGTCGTTACCCAGGCTCAGCTTGTGTTGTGGCGTGGTATCGCCGAGCAAACCGATACGCTCGCGACGGTCCACGCGCAACAGGTTCACACCCAGGCTGTCGAGAATCGCCGGGTTGGCTTTTACGTCGGTGACTTTGGTGTGGTTGTAGTTATAGCCCACGGTGCTGTTCCAGCGGATACCGTTATCGAACTGGTAGCGATAGTTGGCCACGAGGTCGACACCGTCGGTGCTGGTGTCGGTCGCGTTGGTGAAGTAGCGGGCGCTGGTGTAGTTGATGTTGCCCACGCCATTGGCTTGCAGGTAGGCAATCGCCGCCGGGTTGAGGTTCAGGTTTGACGACAGGCTGATGCGGTCGCGGATGTCGATACGGTACACATCGAGCGTCACGGTCAGGTCATCGGCAGGCTCCAGCACCAGGCCGAGGCTGTAGTTGCGCGACTTTTCAGCCTTGAGGTCTTCGGCGCCGAGCAAGCGAGCCACCTGGCTGTTGGCCGGGAAGGTGCCCGCTTCCTGGACGGTACTGCCGATCAGTTGCGATGAGGTGTAGGCAAAGTTCTGCTGGGCCAGGGACGGCGCGCGGAAACCATTGGAAATACTGCCGCGCAAGGCCACCTGCGGGGTGAAGTCGTAGCGGGCCGACAGCGAGCCACTGACGTTGGAACCGAAGTCGCTGTAGTCCTCATGGCGCACGGCGGCGGAGGCGCTGAGTTTTTCGGTGAAATTGGTTTCCAGGTCCAGGTACTGCGCCCAGTTATGCCGTGTGCTCGTACCGGCGTCGGCGTCGCGGAAACCGCCCAGGCCGGAGCTGCCGGTCTGGAAGTAGGACGCCGGCTCACCCGCTTCGATCTCGTAACCCTGGTGCAGGTATTCGCCACCAAAGGCCACGGAGACCGGGTAAGGCAGGAAGCCCACGTCGAACTCACGCGACAGGTCCAGGCTGATCTGCTTCTGATCGTTGCTCAGGGTGCCGTTGTTGAACTTGCGCGGCGTGGCCAGGCCCAGGGACGTGTTGATGGTTTCGGTGCCCAGCTCGTACTGGTTCTTGCCGTAGTTGGCCGACAGGTCGTAATGCCAGTCGTAGGCCAATAGCCCACGCAGGCCCACCACCAGCGAGGTGTCTTCCAGGTTGCCCTTGATCAGCGGCAGGTAGCCGTTGGGGTTGAGTGCCGCGATGTTGTTGGAGGCGTTGCTCGCCCGGTAAAACGCTGCCGTCTCCCCGCGCCGTTTGCTGTAGCCACCGAAGCTGTAGAACTCGGCGGCATCGTTGAAGGCATATTCCGAGTTGAACTGGAATTTGCCTTCATCGGTGGCCGGCTCGCCCTGGCGGAACACGCGCTGGCCGTAGGTGGTGGAACCGATGCTGGCTGGGCGGTAATCATTGCCGGCGCGGTTGGTGTAATCGTTATCGGCGCCTTCGGCCGACAGGTTGATAAAGCCGTTGTCGCCCAGCGCCAGGCCGGTATTGCCGCTGACATTACGCTGGATACCGTCGCCCTTCTTGTACTCGCCGAACTTGGTGGAGATCGAGCCGCCCTGGTCGGCGTGCTTGAGGATCACGTTGATCACCCCGGCAATCGCATCGGAGCCATAGCGGGCGGACGCGCCGTCGCGCAGCACTTCGATATGGTCCACCGCCGACAGCGGGATCGCGTTCAAGTCCGCCGGTGCAGAGCCACGGCCCACCGCCCCACCCAGGTTGACGAAGGCGCTGGTGTGGCGACGTTTGCCATTGACCAGCACCAGCACCTGATCCGGCGACAGGCCGCGCAATTGCGCAGGACGCACCAGTTCGGCGCCGTCCACCAGGCTTGGGCGTGGGAAATTGATCGACGGAATCAGCCGCGCCAACACCGCGCCCAACTCATCGGAACCCGTGCTGCGCAAGGTATCTCCGGAAATCACATCGATCGGTGACAGCGAAGCACTGGCCGTACGCTCCTGGGCGCGGGTACCGGTGACGATCACAGTGTCGAGCTTGGGTGTATCGGTGGCGGACGTTTCGGCCGCAAAGACGGGATTGAAACCCACAGCGGTCAGCAAATTGGCCGACAAAATCGCCGTGTACAGCGCGTGTTGCTTGTAGCTCCCCATACCGCTCCCCTTGAATCAAAAACCAGAACGTCGTGCTCTGAGTTCGTACGATCGGTCCGGCTGGCGGGCGGTGGCGGTCAGTGATTGGTTGTTGTGAGTGTTCGGTAGTCCGTTGATATATAGCCTAATGATATTTATGAAACAAATTAAATACCTTTAAAGAATAAGCGAATGCATAAGCAAAACCGCCCATTCATCAGGATTGAGCGCGCCAATCTCGCTACTTTCAGCCCCGGTTCAGCCTGGGAACGTGCCAAACCCTCAAAATAACGCACACATCACGACCCACCTAGCCGCCCAATAATCGACTACCGAGGTCGCACCCATGAAGAAATTCCGACTGCCTGGCCTGTTGCTGCTGGCCCAGGCCACCACCGCACTGGCGGGCGAAACATCCGCTACCGAGGACGACAAAGGCTTCTGGTATGCACAGACCAGCGTCTACACGCGGCACTTCGCGCCCGACCCGGACCACAACAACAACCAGGATCTGATCGGCCTGGAGCGCAACGAAGCATCCGGTTTTGTGTACGGCGGGGCGACGTTCCGCAACTCGTTCCGCCAACGCTCGTACTACGCCTATGCGGGCAAGCGCTATGACATGGCCGACTATCCGGTGTATTTGAAGCTGACAGGCGGGGCGATCCAAGGTTATCGCGGCAAGTACCGCGACAAGATCCCGTTGAATCGTTTCGGCGTGGCGCCGGTGATCATTCCGTCCGTGGGCACGCATTACGGGCCGGTGGCGGCGGAGTTGGTGTTGCTGGGGTTCAATGCGGCGATGGTGACGACGGGATTGCGATTCTAAGCAGGCACCGTCCAGCGTGGTAGCGGGCTTACTGGGGCGAGGGAGCTTGCTCCCGTTCGACAGCGCAGCTGGAGCCGGCTCTTTGGGCGGCGCTTCGCCCCCCAGCGCAAGCCAGCGTGCTCGCCACAGCAAGCCCGCACAATTTGATCGGCATGCAACCGTGATGTTTTGCCCGGCTCAGGGCCGTGGCGCGTAGGCAAACACATCGGCACGCATCTGGTGCGCATCCATACCGGCCTCGACCAGGGCATCCAGGGTGCCGTAGATCATCGCCGGTGAACCGCTGGCGTAGACGTGCACCGACTTGAGGTCGGTGATGTCTTCGCACACCGCTTCGTGCAGCAACCCGCAGCGCCCTTCCCAGCCGCACAAGTCACTGACGACTTTGTGCAGGAACAGGTTGGGCAGTTGCAGCCACTGGTCCCAGTGTTCTATCTGGTAGAAATCTTCCGGGCGACGCACGCCCCAGTACAGGTGCACCGGGTGCTTGAAGCCGGACGCGCGACAATGTTCGATCAGGCTATGCATCTGCGCCATGCCGGTGCCGGCGGCGATCAACACCAGCGGCCCATCCGGCAACTCGGCCAAATGGGTGTCGCCGAACGGCAGCTCCACACGGGCCATCTGATTGCGCTGCAGTTGCTCCAGCAAGCTACGCGCGCTGTCCTCGCGGGCCAGCACATGCAGCTCCAGCTCGCGCCCGGCATGGGGCGCCGACGCCAGGGAAAACGCCGACTTCTCGCCATTCTCCCGCTCGATCATCAAGTATTGCCCGGCGTGGTAACGCACCGCCTTGCCGGCTGGCGCCCGCAGGCGCACACGCCACACGTCGCCACCGACCTCTACACATTCACTCAATTGGCACGACAACTTGCGCAACGGCAACTCTCCCGGCGCCAGCACGCCATCCCACAACACAATGCAGTCTTCCAGCGGTTCAGCGATGCAGGTGTAGAACTCGCCGTGGTCACGCACCTCACCGGCTTGCTGCACGCGGCCTTCCACCAACAGCGCCGCGCACACATGGCACACGCCGTTGCGGCAGGCCTGGGGGCATTCGTAGCCCAGGCGGCGCGCACCTTCGAGGATTCGCTCGCCAGGGACCAGCTCCAGCACAGCGCCGGAAGGTTGCAGGGTTACACGCATCAATCTATTCCCAATTCTTTCCAGATCGCATCAACACGCGCGGTGACGGCTTCATCCTTGACGATCACTCTGCCCCACTCGCGGGTGGTTTCACCCGGCCATTTGTGGGTAGCGTCCAGGCCCATCTTCGACCCCAGGCCAGACACGGGCGACGCGAAGTCGAGGTAGTCGATCGGCGTGTTGTCGATCATCACCGTGTCGCGCTTGGGGTCCATGCGCGTGGTGATGGCCCAGATCACGTCGTTCCAGTCGCGGGCATTGATGTCGTCGTCGGTGACAATAACGAACTTGGTGTACATGAACTGTCGCAAAAACGACCACACACCGAGCATTACCCGCTTGGCATGACCGGGGTACGACTTCTTCATGGTCACGATGGCCATACGGTACGAGCAGCCTTCCGGCGGCAGGTAGAAGTCGGTGATCTCCGGGAATTGCTTCTGCAGGATCGGCACGAACACTTCGTTGAGCGCCACGCCGAGAATGGCCGGCTCATCCGGCGGACGGCCGGTGTAGGTGCTGTGGTAGATCGGTTTGATCCGATGGGTGATGCGCTCGACGGTGAACACCGGGAAGCTGTCGACTTCGTTGTAGTAGCCGGTGTGGTCGCCGTAAGGGCCTTCATCCGCCATTTCGCCGGGATGAATCACGCCTTCGAGGATGATTTCAGCAGTCGCCGGCACTTGCAGGTCGTTGCCGCGGCACTTCACCAGCTCGGTACGGTTGCCGCGCAACAGGCCAGCGAAAGCGTATTCGGACAGGCTGTCAGGCACCGGGGTCACGGCCCCGAGGATGGTGGCCGGGTCGGCACCCAGGGCCACGGAGACCGGGAACGGTTTACCAGGGTGTTTTTCGCACCACTCGCGGAAGTCCAAGGCACCGCCACGGTGGCTCAGCCAGCGCATGATCACCTTATTGCGGCCGATCACTTGCTGGCGGTAGATACCGAGGTTCTGGCGATCCTTGTTCGGGCCTTTGGTGACGGTCAGGCCCCAGGTGATCAGCGGGCCGACGTCGCCGGGCCAGCAGGTCTGTACCGGCAGCATGGCGAGGTCGACATCATCGCCTTCGATGACCACTTCCTGGCACACCGCGTCCTTGACCACCTTGGGGGCCATGGCAATGATCTTGCGGAAGATCGGCAGCTTCGACCAGGCATCCTTCAGCCCCTTGGGTGGCTCGGGCTCCTTGAGGAAGGCCAGCAACTTGCCGATCTCGCGAAGCTCGCTGACCGACTCGGCGCCCATGCCAAAAGCCACGCGCTCGGGGGTACCGAAGAGGTTGCCCAGCACCGGGATATCAAAGCCGGTCGGGTTCTCGAACAGCAGCGCCGGGCCCTTGTTGCGCAGGGTACGGTCGCAAATCTCAGTCATTTCCAGCACCGGGGAAATCGGCGTCTGGATACGTTTCAACTCTCCGCGCTGCTCAAGTTGCTGCACGAAATCCCGAAGATCCTTGAATTTCATTAACCATGCCACCCGTAAAATAGGCGTACATCCTACCTGCTCTGAAGGCAGCTGGCAGCTTAATTGGCCGTCAGCCGCCGTGATTGCAAGGAACTGAACAGCGGTTCCAGGAAGGCCTCGATGTGCCGCGCGCCCACGTCAGAGAGGTGGTTGTCGTCGGTGTACAACGCGCGACCATTGAGCTCGACCCGGCACAGGCCATCGGCGCCACACAGCAGGGGCGCGGGGTCCAACACGGTCACGCCGCTGTCGGCCGCCGCCAGTTCGTCAAACAACTGAGTGATAAAGGCCTGGCGCTTCATATGTTCCTCCACGGGCAGCCCTTCCTTGTCCACCGGACGGTGCATCATGGCCAGGCGACTGAGGCGGTACGGCACAATGATTTCCTGCAACGGCACCTCCTTGACCAGCCACACCCGATGCCCGGCGGCGCGCAGCCCTTTAATGCGCTCGCGCAGGCCCTGGGCGAAGCGCTCTTCAGCCACGGCGCGTACGTAGTTGCCGGTGGCGGGGTCTTTGAGCGCATGCTCTTTGTCCCCTGACATTTGCCCATAGAGGTACAGGCTCCAGCGCGCCACCAGCACTACATCGCTGAACGGCTGTTCGGCCATGGCTTTCTCGACCCGCTGGTTGAAATGCGCGCAACGGGCAATATTCTCCAGGCCATCCAACGGCATGCAGCCAGCGAAGCTCGCCTGCACCAGGCTGATATCGTGACGTTTGGCGCCGTCCTCGAGTGCCGGAATCAATGCGGTGGCATGGCTGTCACCCCAGACCAGCGCGGACACTGAGCTGTTTTTGGGACCGAAGTGGCAAAACAGGCGTTCATCCGGCGTGTTTTTGTCGGCCATGCACGCCATCAACGCCGGGCTCCATGTTTTCGCCTGGGCATAACGCAGCGCCTGTTCGGACAGGCGCCAGGGCACCCCTTTGGCTTCACGCAACGCCAAACCGGTAAAACCAAGGCACAGGATCCCGGCGAGACCCGCCGCCAGGATCGCCTTGCGGCCCGCCAGCAAGCGCTTTTCGCGAAACGGTGCCTCCACGAATCGCCAGGACAGATAGCCCAGCACCAGGCTCACCAGCATCAGGCCCGCCAACTCAAACGGGCTCAAACCGTCCACCGCCGCATAGTTGGCGTACACGAACACCGGCCAGTGCCACAGGTACCAGGAATATGAAATGAGCCCCACGCCCACCATCACCCGAGAGCTCAACAAGCGCCCGACCCAGGTGTGTTGCTGCCCGTTGGCCCAGATCAACCCGACCACGCCCAGCACCGGCAGCAACGCGGCAGCACCAGGAAACGGCGTGTGTCGATCGAAACCGAACACGGCAATCAGGATCAACGCCAGGGAGACCAGGCTGATCCCTTGGGCCAGGGCGGGCGGGGCGCGCCAGTCACGCAGGGGCATCACCGCCAGCATGGCCCCGGCGAGTAACTCCCAGGCACGCAGGTGCAGCAGATAGAACGCTTTTTGCGGCTGATGCGTGACCGCCCAGACGCTCATGCCGAATGACACCAGCAACACACCCAGCAACGCCAGCCGCCAGTGTTTCAAACGGCTTGAAAGCAGGGTCAGCAACAGCGGAAAGACAATGTAGAACTGCTCTTCCACTGCCAACGACCAGGTATGCAGTAACGGCTTGATGTCGGAGGCCGCATCAAAATAACCGTGCTGGCGTGCAAACAGCAGGTTGGAGCTGAAGGTCGCCTGATAGTGCGCCGAGCGCCCCAACGCTTCGTAGTCCTTGGGCGCCAGCAGGAACCAACCCACCACCAGCGTCGCCGCCATCATCACAAACAGCGCCGGCAGAATACGCCGGGCACGGCGCGCCCAGAACTCCACGAAACTGAAACGCCCGGCCTGACGTTCGCGCCAGATGATCGAGGTGATCAGAAAACCGGAAATCACGAAAAACACATCGACGCCGACAAAACCGCCAGTGACGCCTGGAACGCCAAAATGGAACAGCACGACTGCCAGGACAGCAATGGCACGCAGGCCGTCGATGTCTCTTCGATAAGCAAGAACGGTCATAAACAATGGTCAGCCAGATACGAATGGGGATGAGCGTAGCCGCACTCACCTATTTTTGTTTCTTAACTGACACTTGAGGCACTCAAACCTCCCCTTTTCGACACAAAAAAAATGGCGCCCCTGAGGGCGCCATTTTTTCGGACCTGAAACGTGGTTTTACTTACGCTTCATCGACAAGAAGAACTCATCGTTGGTCTTGGTGGTTTTCAGCTTGTCGATCAAGAACTCGATGGCAGCGACTTCGTCCATCGGGTGCAGCAGCTTGCGCAGGATCCACATACGCTGCAGTTCGTCATCGGCAGTCAGCAACTCTTCGCGGCGGGTACCGGAACGGTTGATGTTGATCGCCGGGAACACGCGTTTTTCCGCGATGCGACGGTCCAGGGGCAGTTCCATGTTGCCGGTACCCTTGAACTCTTCGTAGATCACTTCGTCCATCTTCGAACCGGTTTCAACCAGTGCGGTGGCGATAATGGTCAGCGAGCCGCCTTCCTCAATGTTCCGCGCGGCGCCGAAGAAACGCTTCGGTTTCTCCAGGGCGTGGGCATCGACACCACCGGTCAATACCTTGCCGGAGCTCGGGATCACGGTGTTATAGGCGCGGGCCAGACGGGTGATGGAGTCGAGCAGGATCACCACGTCCTTCTTGTGTTCGACCAGGCGCTTGGCCTTCTCGATCACCATTTCGGCAACCTGCACGTGGCGGGTTGGCGGTTCATCGAACGTGGAGGCAACCACTTCGCCGCGCACAGTGCGCTGCATTTCGGTCACTTCTTCCGGACGCTCATCGATCAACAGCACGATCAGGTGAACTTCAGGATTGTTACGTGCGATGTTCGCTGCAATGTTCTGCAGCATGATGGTCTTACCGGCCTTTGGCGGTGCGACGATCAGGCCACGTTGGCCTTTGCCGATCGGGGCACACAGGTCGATGACACGGCCGGTCAAGTCTTCGGTGGAACCGTTACCGGCTTCCATCTTCATGCGCACGGTCGGGAACAGCGGCGTCAGGTTCTCGAAGAGAATCTTGTTTTTCGCGTTCTCGGGACGATCGAAGTTGATCGTGTCGACCTTGAGCAGGGCGAAATAACGCTCGCCTTCCTTCGGAGGGCGGATCTTGCCAACAATGGTGTCGCCGGTGCGCAAGTTGAAGCGACGGATCTGGCTCGGCGAGACGTAGATATCGTCTGGGCCGGCGAGATAGGAGGCGTCTGCAGAGCGGAGGAAGCCGAAGCCGTCCTGGAGAATCTCCAGCACGCCATCACCGGAGATTTCCTCGCCGCTTTTCGCGTGCTTTTTCAGCAGGGAGAAAATCACGTCCTGCTTGCGCGAACGGGCCATATTTTCTATGCCCATTTCTTCGGCCAGTTGGAGCAGGTCGGTAATCGGCTTTTGCTTGAGTTCAGTCAGATTCATATAGGAATGACGTAATCATTTATGGAGGGGGGAAATTAAGCTTTTGGCTTAATGAGGCCGCGCCGCAGAGAAGGCGACAGGATCGCGTACTAATCGAAAAGGAATGCGTCGGCGACGGCTTGCAGGGGGCAGTGGAGAAACCAGTGCGGGGCCGAATGTACCACCTGAGTTTGGGAGCGTCTAGCCCTGTTTCACGAAAAAGCCCCGCTATTTGCGGGGCTTTTTTGACGACGCTTAGATGTTCGCGTCGAGGAAAGCTTGCAGCTGAGACTTCGACAGCGCGCCTACTTTAGTGGCTTCGACGTTGCCGTTCTTGAACAGCATCAGCGTAGGAATACCACGCACGCCATGCTTGGCCGGGGTTTCCTGGTTGTCGTCGATGTTCAGCTTGGCAATGGTCAACTTGCCTTCGTAGGTGGTCGCAATGTCGTCCAGGACTGGAGCGATCATTTTGCAAGGGCCGCACCATTCAGCCCAGTAGTCAACCAGCACCGGGCCAGCAGCCTTGAGTACTTCGGCCTCAAAGGTCGCGTCGGTGACGTGCTTGATAAGATCGTTGCTCATGGATGTCTCCGGATTGTAAGCAAAAAAAACGTGGCCCATCATAGCCGCCCTTCCCCCGTTCAGGAAGCCGCCTCTGATTGAGTCTTGCTATGGTGGCGCATGAGTTTGCGTATAGCCCAACTCACGGCGTTACGGGAGTCACGAAGGCGATGCCCGTGCGCAACGCCGCATTGCGCACGTGTTCCTGCATGGTTTTCTGCGCCGCCGCACTGGCGCGCCGGGCCAGGGCACGCAGGATCTTGCGGTGCTCCTGCCAGGTTTCCATGGCCCGCTCCGGCCGGATGAACGGTAGTTTCTGGCTCTCCAGGAACACCTCGGCGCTGGCGCTCAGGATACTCACCATGGCTTGGTTACCGCTGGCCAGCAGGATGCGTTGGTGAAATTCAAAGTCCAGCCGCGCGGCGGCTTCAAAGTCGCCGACCTTGAGCACCTTGCGCATCGCTTCGACGTTGTCTTCCAGGCGGTCCAGTTCATCCGTCGTCAACGTGACCGCCGCCAGCCCCGCCGCAAACCCCTCAAGGGCGTAGCGCAACTGGAAGATATCCAGCGGCGTGGCCTGCGCCGCGAACGGCCAGGCAAACCCTGGCGATTCCTCAGGCGCTTGCACGAACACCCCCTTGCCAGGCTGCACACTCACCACTCCCAAGGCACTCAGTGACGACAACGCCTCGCGCAACGACGCCCGGCTCACGCCCAACTGCACGGCCAGGTCACGCTGGGACGGCAACGCATCGCCCGGCCCGAAGCCTTGCTCCTTGATCAGTTTGCGGATGGCCTGCAGGGCCGCTTCCGGTACGGCTTGGGCGATGGAATTCATAAAAAACTCAAGGTTCCAGTCAACTGAGCGGCTAGTTGTAAAGCTATTCGCGGCAGGCGGCAAGCCACGCCCCAAAGGCGCTCGCCCGATTCTGCCAGCGCTCGAAAAGGGTGCGAAAAGCCCGACAACTGTTCAGACCAGTAAGACCACCTCGGCTCAATAAACACCAGCCTTACAGACGATCTGAGCGGTACTGGCATGGGCTGTGCACTGGGCAAATCCAGAAAATCCCTTCGCCCTTCTCGGAGAGTTGCCATGACCAAGCGCTACAGCGCCCTGCTTACTGCCCTGTTCGCCAGCCTGATGCTGAGCCAGGCACCCGCCCAGGCCAATGGTCTGGACGACATCGTTGCCCGTGGCACCCTAAAGGTCGCCGTGCCCCAGGACTTCCCGCCGTTCGGCTCGGTCGGCCCTGACATGAAGCCTCGCGGCCTCGACATCGACACCGCCAAGCTGTTGGCCGACCAGCTCAAGGTCAAGCTGGAGCTGACCCCGGTGAACAGCACCAACCGTATTCCGTTCCTCACCACCGGCAAGGTCGACCTGGTGATTTCCAGCCTGGGCAAGAACCCCGAGCGCGAAAAGGTCATCGATTTTTCCAAGGCCTACGCGCCGTTCTACCTGGCCGTGTTCGGTCCGCCTGATGCCGCCATCAGCAGCGTCGACGACCTCAAGGGCAAGACCATCAGCGTGACCCGTGGCGCCATTGAAGACATCGAGCTGACCGCCGTCGCGCCCAAGGAAGCCACGATCAAACGCTTCGAAGACAACAACTCGACCATCGCCGCCTACCTGGCCGGCCAGGTCGACCTGATTGCCAGCGGTAACGTGGTGATGGTGGCGATCAGCGAGCGCAACCCGAAACGCGTGCCGGCGTTGAAGGTGAAGCTCAAGGATTCCCCCGTGTACGTGGGCGTGAACAAGAACGAGCCCGCCCTGCTGGAGAAGGTCAATCAGATCCTGGTTGCGGCCAAGGCCGACGGCAGCCTGGAAAAGAACGCGATGCAGTGGCTCAAAGAACCATTGCCTGCTGATCTCTAAGGCGGAGCTTACCCATGGCCTATCAATTCGACTTTGTGCCGGTGCTGGCCAATACCGACCTGCTGCTGCGCGGCGCACTGTTCACCCTTGAGCTGACAGCGATCGGTGCGATCCTGGGGGTAGCCCTGGGCACCGTCGGAGCGGTGGTGAGGGCGTGGAAGATCCAGCCCTTCGCCTGGTGCTTCGGTGTGTATGTCGAGTTGATTCGCAACACACCGTTCCTGGTGCAGCTGTTCTTCATCTTCTTCGGCCTGCCGTCATTGGGGCTGAAAATTACCGAGTGGCAAGCCGCTGTGCTGGCGATGGTGATCAACTTGGGGGCCTACTCCACCGAGATCATCCGCGCCGGCATCCAAGCCATTCCCCGCGGGCAACTGGAAGCCGCCGCCGCACTGGCCATGACGCGTTTCGAAGCCTTCCGTCATGTGGTGCTGCTGCCGGCGCTGGGCAAGGTGTGGCCGGCGCTGAGCAGCCAGATCATCATCGTGATGCTCGGTTCGGCGGTGTGTTCCCAGATCGCCACCGAGGAGCTGAGCTTTGCCGCCAACTTTATCCAGTCGCGTAACTTCCGTGCGTTCGAAACCTATGCCCTGACCACCCTGGTGTACCTGTGCATGGCGCTGATGATTCGCCAGTTGCTCAATTGGATCGGTCGACGCTTCGTGATGAGGAACAGCCGATGAGTGATTTTTCCTTTTGGGACATCGTGCGTAACCTGGCCACCGGCCTGCAATGGACACTCCTGCTGTCGCTGGTGGCGTTTGTTGGTGGCGGCGTGATCGGTTTGCTGGTGATGACGATGCGCATCAGCCGCAAAGCCTTCTCGCGCAACGTGGCGCGCACCTATATCGAACTGTTCCAGGGCACACCGCTGCTGATGCAGCTGTTCCTGGTGTTTTTCGGCATTGCCCTGCTCGGCGTGGATATCTCGCCCTGGCTGGCGGCGGCCATTGCCCTGACCCTGTTTACCAGCGCCTACCTGGCCGAAATCTGGCGCGGCTGCGTCGACTCCATTGCCCATGGGCAATGGGAAGCGTCGGCCAGCCTGGCGCTTAACCCACTGGAGCAACTGCGCTACGTGATCCTTCCCCAGGCGCTGCGAATTGCCGTGGCGCCAACGGTGGGCTTCTCGGTGCAAGTCGTCAAAGGCACCGCCGTGACTTCGATCATAGGCTTTACCGAACTGACCAAGACCGGCGGCATGCTCGCCAACGCCACCTTCGAGCCCTTCATGGTCTACGGCCTGGTGGCCCTTGGTTACTTTTTGCTCTGCTACCCCTTGTCCCTCAGTGCGCGCTACCTGGAAAGGAGACTGCATGCCTCTGCTTAGAATTTCCGCCCTGCATAAGTATTACGGCGATCACCACGTACTCAAGGGCATCGACCTGACCGTTGAAGAGGGCCAGGTGGTGGCGATCATCGGCCGCAGCGGCTCGGGCAAGTCCACTTTGCTGCGAACCCTCAACGGCCTGGAATCCATCAACGACGGCGTGATCGAAGTCGATGGCGAATACCTGGACGCCGCCCGCGCCGACCTGCGCAGCCTGCGGCAGAAAGTCGGCATGGTGTTCCAGCAGTTCAACCTGTTCCCGCACCTGACTGTCGGCGAAAACGTCATGCTTGCGCCACAAGTGGTGCAGAAGGTGCCCAAGGCCAAGGCCGCCCAATTGGCCAGGCAAATGCTCGAACGCGTGGGGCTGGGCGAGAAATTCGACGCCTTCCCCGATCGCCTGTCCGGCGGCCAGCAACAACGCGTGGCGATTGCCCGCGCGCTGGCGATGTCGCCCAAGGTGTTGCTGTGCGACGAAATCACCTCGGCCCTCGACCCGGAACTGGTCAACGAAGTGCTCAGCGTGGTGCGCCAACTGGCCAAGGACGGCATGACCCTGATCATGGTGACCCACGAAATGCGCTTCGCGCGGGAAGTCGGCGATAAGCTGGTGTTCATGCACCAGGGCAAGGTGCATGAAGTGGGTGACCCCAAGCAGCTGTTCGCCAACCCGCAAACGGCCGAACTGGCCAACTTCATCGGCTCTACGGAACAGTAGGACTGACCAGTTCGAATTGGCCATGCCCCTCCAGCAGCACCTCCCGCCGCACCGAGAGGGCATCGGCGGGCAAGTGAACCTCAATCTCTACCTGGGCCGTCAACCGGCGGCCCGTCACTGGCACACCGGCTGCGCTCGCCACCAATGTGCGGCCAGGTAACAGCCGCCCGTCAGCCGTTTCATCGGGTTGCCACGCCACCGGCCTGCCGTCGACCTGAGCCCGCCTCAGGCTCAACATGAAGCGTCCTTGCCGGCCAAACTGAAAACCCTGGGCATCGGTAGGCGCACCACTGAAGCGCAATGCCATTGCCGCCGGGTTGGCGCAGAGCACGCTCAGGTGCAGCGTACGCTGCGTATCCAGCCTCAGTGTCGAGCGACCGGACGACGTTTGCGAGGGACGAATCACCCCGTAATCGACCCGGGGCTCGCTCAAGGTCATCCGGCAGTCTTCAGCCCGCGCCTGGTTCACCAGCAGAGCGACGACCACCAGACACACGCCAGCGGCACGCGGGCCGTCCATCCGTTCAGCGAACATGGCATACCACGGGTGCGGTTTCGTAGAGTTGGTCATCGTCAGGCTCTTGCTCCGGGTTGACTTGCAGCAGGCAGGATTGCGAATCCGGCAATGAAACCTTCAGGGTTTGCGGCCCATCGATGTTGCTGAGGAAAATCATGCCCTCACCCACCACGCTGGTTACAAAGTTGTTGTCCTGGCCAAACACAGCAGCCCCTTGAGGCAAGGGCCGACCTTGTTCATCCTGAGCTTCAAGCAACAGGCGACGGACTTTCACCACATCAAAGTTGAGAATATTGACTGAACCCCGACCAGCGGCGAGCACCTTGGTCCCGTTCTTCAAGTCGACGCGCTTGGGCAGCGACTGGGTCTGCACCTGCAGATGGTTGTTGCTGTAAGCCTGCAGCCCGGGGATCACGGCCTGGCCACTGAAATCGGTCCATACCGGTCCTTGGGGCGTCGAGACCTTTGCCGCACCGATATCGCCCACCGAGACAATGCCAAAGGTGTCCTGCACCGCATACGGCGAGAAGGTCACGCCGTGCTCATGGGCCACGATGCCGCCTTGCAGTTGGCCGGAATAGTTGGTGTTCGACGGGTCACGATCGACGCCCAGGCTCACGCGGGTATAGAGCGGCAAGATGTCCACACGGCCACGCACGCTTTGCTCTCGTTCTTTCAGGTCCCGATCAACACCGACCTCGTAGTTCACATAGTCGTTGACCCGCTCGCTGAGGGCGGTGCCGGCATCCAGCCGGTCACCTCGACGACTGACGTAAGCGCTCACACGCCGATCATCGCCGAGCGGCACCGTGACCTGCAGCCGGACAGACGTGCCCTCGTCCAGCCGCTCGTCACGGCGACCGCCCCGAACCGGGTCCAGGCGCCGAGGCTCGGTCGCACCTACCTGAGCGTCGGCGATCAGGGCTACCCCCACGCCGTTGAAGGTGTTGTTCCACGAGGCAAAGAGGTGATCGTTGGAGTGCCCGTCAAATTGCGAGTTACGTGTGAAGCCGAGGGAGAAACCGCCCAGGGACGGGTCCGCCCAGCTCAAACCTGCCGTGTACTGGCGCTTGAAACGCGCATCCAGATCGTACCCTCGCGACGCCTGGCCGGCGTCCAGTACTTCCCGGTAGCCGCGGCTCTGTGCCGAGGCACTCAGGTTGATATCAAGGTTGGCAAATAACGGAGTCCCCAAAGACAGCGTGCTACGTGCGCCTCCCACCTCATCTTGAGCATCACGGGACAGGTTATGCCGCACACCCACGGTCACCTGGTGGAAAAATACACTGCTCAGGGAGCCGCCTGCCGACTGGTACTCATCGGTACTCAGCAGACCGAAGCCCAACGATGATCGCTGGCCCAATCCCCAGGTGCCGCTGCCCATGGCGACCACAGGGGACTCCCGGTTGTCGAGGGACGTCTCACGCACCTTGCCGAGGGAAAAATAGTACCCCGGCTCCACCGGCGCCCCACCACGAAAGGAAGCAGCGGGCACCACGAAACTGCGCTTGGCCCCACGCACGTCAATCACGCTCACGTCAAGGTCGCTGGTGCTGTTCAGCAATGGCAAACCGGTGAGCCTGAACGGACCTTCCGGCACCAGGGTGGAGTGGATCAATGCGCCCGATTGGCGGACTTCGACCCGAGACTGGCTTTGAGCCAGCCCTTCCACCACGACGTTGCTGTCGCCCGCGCCGGTGCGCTGCTGGCCATCCGGGGAGAACTGCAAGCCCGTCAGTTGCACACCGCCAAATATCGGGTTGTTGCTGGAAATCTGCCCCACCTGGAAGGTCGACTGCAACGCCGCGATATCACGCTGGGCATAAGCATTCACCTGCTCGGTGCGCGTCTTGCCATTGTCGGACACATAAAACTGGCGGCTGCGGACAATCCAATTACCCAGGTTGAAACCCGCCTCGGTATAGGCCGATACGAAGCGACTTGGCCCACCGCGCGAGTGGGTATCGAAACCCAATATGTCGTAGTTAAAGAGGGCTGCCGCGCCCCCCTGGGAAAAATTCCCGGTCTCCCACTCGGGCTCGCGCAGGGACTGCGTGGGCACCACCAGGGTGATCTCATCGCTGCTGGGGCGTAGCCGCACCATGGTCGCCGGGTATTCCCCGACGAAGTCATGGCAGGCCTGGTCAGGGGTAATGCCCTCGCGCAGAACCCTGGACGGGGTGACCAGACCGGCCTTTGCCAGTAACGCAGGGGTGAAGCACAACTGGCCCTGGTAATCGAAACGTGCATCAACCAACCCCAGCGGGGTGCCATTGACTCGCAGCCCGACCACATGGACACCTTCGCGAAAGCGCGCGGCGCTACGAAAGTATTCCGACACCTGTGGATCAATGCCAAGGGAGGTCAACGCAGCCAGATCAAAACCTTCCCCCAGCCCGACCGCTACGCTGGTACCGGGCAGACTCCACAGCGTCGCAAGCCCCAGCAGAATCCTGGAACGCGCTTGGGAAACATTGCTCGGCACGCTATTGGCAGAGCGACGGGTATGCCTGCTCTTCTTCATAGGCGCGTCAATCCGCATCAGCCGTAACGGGTGCGCGGTAGGTATCCACCGTAAACCCGTAGACCGTGGCCGGTTGAATCCCCACGGCCACCACGCCCGCCACCGGGCCTGCCGACGCAAGCGTCAGCACTTCGCCCGGGAGGATGTAGGTTCGCGGCAACGTTGCAACGCTTGCCTGCGGATGCAGTTGTACTTCCATCCCCAGGCGTACGACGTAAGCGCTGTTGTTGTGGACCCTCAACTGATCCCCTTCACGCTTCCATGTCAGCAACTGCCAGGGCGCGTCATGCCTGGGCAAGCCTTTAGGGTGCAGGATCAAGGGCAGGCTCTGGCGCAGGGTGATACCAATGGTCGCACCGCCGGGTGCACGTGCCTCGGGGATACCTTCAAAGGAAACCCGTTTCAGGCGCTGGGTCTTGAGCGGTTTCTTCGTGGTACTGATGAAGCGAACAAGTTGGGTGTCGCCCGCTTCGACCCGAGTAATCGGGGGCGTTACGATCAACAAGGGTTCCAGGTCTTCGGGTATGTTTTGTATGACCGAATGGAGCAACGCAGGGCCAGGGTCGGTATTTTTAACATTAAGCGTTGCCTCACCCTCTTCTTCATTAAGAATGACAACGGTTGTTTCGGGTTGCATTCCGTCTGCGACTGCCAAACCACACCAAAAGAGGCACAAGCTTATATAGCGCAGCAACGACACAACCATTATTGATAGAACATTCACCGATTTTCCCCACGGCCATAAAATCAAACACCAATAAACGCACACGTTAAAACAGCCGACATTTAACAGAGATAGATAAGTACCTTTGCGTTAATGTCGGCCGTTAATGACGTACTTAGATGTAATCCACTGACAGGCTGGTGCGACCATCCAACGTTACATCGCGGGTCAGGTCCAAATCCTGTGTGCGGTTGATAACGGCTTTCACTTCAAGTGTGCCCGTAAGACTGGTGACGGATGCAGGTACCACACTGGTACCGCTACGCCACGAATACTGGGCGGGTGATTGGGCGACTTTACCGTCACTGCTCTGCCAGGCAGCGCCCGAGCTGCTGCGCATGATAGGGCTCAGGGTCCCGCTGGACGATTGCAGATTTTTGAGGGTGACGGAGTACCCACCGGTACGCTTGCTATTGGCGAGACCCAGGCCGTAGTTCTGCGCCTCGGTGAACCCGGTACCGAGGATGCCTGTCACCTTGCTGGCGGATTGCAGGTCACTCAGTGCCACTCGGAACTGCGCTGGGGTTTGGCCGCAACTGATGCTCAAGCCGACCGTTTTCGCTGCAAGAGAAGTGAACTGCGTCGGCGACAAGCTTGCGGCGGGAATTGTCTGGTAATCAACGATGCCGCCACCGGCGAGGCTAAGGTTGCAAGCCACCGGTTTGATAGTCCCGCGTACAATCAGTTCAGCAACATTCGTTGCATGAGCCCCGATACTCGCGACCAGGCAAAGAGTCCCCACTGTCACACCAAGCATTTTTTTCATAGTCAACCTGTCATCTGTAATGAATCGGTGCATTCACGAAGGCCGAACATTCCGACCCTAAATAAATAACACCACGGCGTAATTGCCGGATGACAGTCTGTCGTTTTGGCACCTGATTAAAGAATCAGATTAGACGCCAGTCATTGTGGGAACCGTAAAAACAAATAGTGAGCCAAGCCAAAACACCAGGTAGGCGTAAATACAAAACCAATAAGTTATTAATCGCTCCCTTGTAGGCAAAATCATAAACAGCAAAATGACAACAAAAGGTTAATAATTCCTACAAAAGTGAAGCTCTATTCAAGGGTGGTTCAGAAACCTCCCTACATTACCTACAAGAATTCCTCACAGACACCTACATGAAAATTACCGAAGCCGTACGCGTTGGCACCAAAGGTCGATCGTGGCACGATGGCTGGGTTATCGACCGAGACCCCCTAACCATGCCGCAATCCCAAGCCAAGAATCTGTCCCTGATCGCCGCCATCGACCTGGGCTCGAACAGCTTTCACATGGTCGTGGCCAAGGCCCAGAACGGCGAAATCCGCATCCTTGAGCGGCTCGGCGAAAAAGTACAACTGGCTGCCGGGATCGACGATGAGCGCCAACTCAATGAAGAATCCATGCAACGTGGGCTTGATTGTCTCAAGCGCTTTGCCCAACTGATCAACGGCATGCCCCTGGGCGCCGTGCGAATCGTCGGCACCAACGCCCTGCGTGAAGCCCGCAACCGCGGCGAATTCATCCGGCGCGCCGAGGAAATCCTCGGGCATCCCGTAGAAGTCATCTCCGGCCGTGAAGAAGCGCGCCTGATCTACCTCGGCGTGTCCCACACCCTGGCTGACACCCCTGGCAAACGCCTGGTCGCCGACATTGGCGGCGGCAGCACCGAATTCATCATTGGCCAGCGCTTCGAGCCGCTGCTGCGCGAAAGCCTGCAGATGGGCTGCGTCAGCTACACCCAACGCTATTTCAAGGATGGCAAGATCACCCCGGCGCGCTATGCCCAGGCCTACACGGCGGCGCGACTGGAGATCATGAGCATCGAGCACGCCCTGCACCGCCTGACCTGGGATGAAGCCATCGGTTCGTCCGGCACCATCCGCGCCATCGGCCTGGCCCTGAAAGCCGGCGGCCATGGCACCGGCGAGGTCAACGCCGAAGGCCTGGCGTGGCTCAAGCGCAAACTGTTCAAGCTGGGGGATGCAGAAAAAATCGACTTCGACGGCATCAAGCCCGACCGTCGTACTATCTTCCCGGCCGGCTTGGCGATTCTCGAAGCGATCTTCGACGCCCTCGAACTTCAGCGCATGGACCACTGCGACGGCGCCCTGCGCGAAGGCGTGCTCTACGACCTGCTGGGGCGTCACCATCACGAAGACGTGCGTGAGCGCACGCTCACCTCGTTGATGGAGCGCTACCACGTCGATCTGGAACAAGCCGCCCGCGTGGAACGCAAAGCGCTGCACGCCTTCGACCAGGTGGCCGAGGATTGGGACTTGGAAGACGGTGTATGGCGCGAGCTGCTGGGCTGGGCCGCCAAGGTGCATGAAGTGGGCCTGGATATCGCCCACTACCATTACCACAAGCACGGCGCCTACCTGATCGAGCATTCGGACCTGGCGGGTTTCTCCCGGGAAGACCAGCAGATGCTCGCCCTGTTGGTGCGCGGCCATCGCCGCAACATCCCCAGGGACAAGTTCGCTGAATTCGGTGACGAAGGCATCAAGCTGATTCGCCTGTGCGTGCTGCTGCGCTTTGCGATCCTGTTCCACCACATTCGCGGCACCCAGGAAATGCCTCAGGTAACCCTGCGCGCCGACGGCGACAGCCTGGACGTGGTGTTCCCGAAAGGCTGGCTGGATGAGAACCAGCTGACCCAGGCAGATTTTGGCCAGGAAGCGGAGTGGCTGACGCGGGTGGGGTTCAGCCTTAATTTGCGCTGATGAACACCGCAAACAACTGTGTGAGCGGGCTTATGTGGTGAGCGGGCTTGCCCCGCGCTGGGCTGCGAAGCGGCCCCAATAAAAACGCCGCATTCTGTCAGACAGAATGCGGCGTTTGGTTTTAGGGCTGCTTCGCAGCCCAGCGCGGGGCAAGCCCGCTCACCACATAAGCCCGCTCACCACACAAGCCTGCTCGCTACAACAAGCCTGCTCCCACATGGGGTCGCGTTAGCCTGGATTAATTCACCGACAGGATCGGGCTACCCAACTTCTCCAACAGCGTCGCCTGCGCACTGCGCGGGTTCTGGTTGCCGGTCGGTGTGTTGCGCACGTAGCGGCCGTCCGACTGCAGGCTCCAGCTGTGGGTGTTGTCGGTCAGGTAGCTTTCCAGCTCCTTCTTGACCCGCATGATCAGCTTCTTGCCTTCCACCGGGAAGCAGGTCTCCACACGCTTATCGAGGTTGCGCTCCATCCAGTCGGCGCTGGAGAGGAACATCTGCTCCTCGCCGCCGTTGAGGAAGTAGAACACCCGTGTGTGTTCCAGGAAGCGGCCGATGATCGAGCGCACATGAATGTTGTGCGACACCCCGACAATGCCCGGACGCAGGCAGCACATGCCACGCACCACCAGGTCGATACGCACGCCGGACTGGCTGGCCTTGTACAGCGCGCGGATGATCTTCGGATCGGTCAGCGAGTTGAACTTGGCAATAATGTGCGCCGGTTTGCCCTCCAGGGCGAACTGGGTTTCGCGGGCAATCATGTCGAGCATGCCCTTCTTGAGGGTGAACGGCGCGTGCAGCAGCTTCTTCATGCGCAAGGTCTTGCCCATGCCGATCAGCTGGCTGAACAACTTGCCGACGTCTTCACACAAGGCATCGTCGGACGTCAGCAGGCTGTAGTCGGTATAGAGCTTGGCGTTGCCGGCGTGATAGTTGCCGGTGCCCAAGTGGGCGTAACGCACGATCTCACCGGCTTCACGGCGCAGGATCAGCATCATCTTGGCGTGAGTCTTGAAGCCCACGACGCCGTAGATCACCACCGCACCCGCCGCCTGCAGACGGCTGGCCAGCTGCAGGTTGGATTCTTCGTCGAACCGCGCACGCAGCTCGATCACCGCGGTGACTTCCTTGCCGTTACGCGCGGCGTCGACCAAGGCGTCGACAATTTCCGAGTTGGCGCCGGAACGGTACAGGGTCTGGCGTACGGCCAAGACGTGCGGGTCCTTGGCAGCCTGGCGCAGCAGGTCGACCACCGGGGTGAAGGACTCGAACGGGTGCAGCAACAGGATGTCCTGCTTGCTCACCACACTGAAAATGTTCTCGCTGTTTTGCAGCAGCTTCGGGATCTGCGGGGTGAACGGCGTGTATTGCAGCTCCGGGTGGCTGTCCAGGCCGGTGATGCTGAACAGGCGCGTCAGGTTCACCGGGCCATTGACCTGGTACAGCTCGGACTCGGACAGGTTGAATTGCTTGAGCAGGTAGTCCGACAGGTGTTTGGGGCAGGTGTCGGCCACTTCCAGGCGCACCGCATCGCCGTAGCGCCGCGAGAACAGCTCACCGCGCAGGGCACGGGCCAAGTCTTCGACGTCTTCGGAGTCCAGCGCCAGGTCGGCGTTACGGGTCAGGCGGAATTGGTAGCAACCCTTCACCTTCATGCCCTGGAACAGGTCATCGGCGTGCGCATGGATCATCGACGACAGGAATACATAGTTATCGCCAGCGCCCCCCACCTCTTCGGGTACCTTGATGATCCGTGGCAACAGGCGCGGCGCCGGGATGATCGCCAGGCCGGAGTCACGACCGAAGGCGTCGATACCTTCCAACTCCACGATGAAGTTGAGGCTCTTGTTCACCAGCAACGGGAACGGGTGCGTCGGGTCGAGGCCGATCGGGGTGATGATCGGGGAAATCTCGTCACGGAAGTAACGGCGCACCCAGGTCTTGATCTTGGTGGTCCAGTGACGGCGGCGGATGAAGCGGACCTGATGTTTTTCCAGTTCCGGCAACAGGATGTCATTGAGGATCGCGTACTGGCGGTCCACATGGCCGTGCACCAGCTCGCTGATGCGTGCCAGGGCCTGGTGCGGCTGCAGGCCATCGGCGCCGGCTTGCTCGCGGGCAAAGGTGATCTGCTTCTTGAGGCCGGCGACGCGGATCTCGAAGAACTCGTCCAGGTTGCTGGAGAAGATCAGCAGGAACTTCAGCCGTTCCAGCAACGGATAGGACTCATCCAGCGCCTGCTCCAGCACGCGGATGTTGAATTGCAGTTGTGACAGCTCGCGGTGGATGTACAGGCTGCTGTCATCCAGGTTGGTCACGGCGACCACCGGGGCCGGTACGGGCGGCTCGGCGACCACGACCGGCGCGGCAGGCTCGTGCTCCGGCGGGGTCTCGCTGACCTGTTCAACCACCGGGTGAGCGTCTTTTACGGCAACTTCTGTGAGTCCTTCGGTATTCATCGAGTGTTCCTGTGAGGGCTATTGTTGCTCTCTAAGCAATTGGGCGGCGCGGGCGGCGAAGTAAGTCAGGATGCCATCAGCCCCGGCGCGTTTAAAGGCTGTCAGGGATTCAAGAATCACCCCTTCACTCAGCCATCCATTCTGTATTGCAGCCATGTGCATCGCGTATTCGCCGCTGACCTGATAGACGAAAGTCGGCACTTTGAATTCTTCTTTGACCCGGTAAAGGATGTCCAGGTAAGGCATCCCCGGCTTGACCATCACCATGTCAGCGCCTTCGGCCAGGTCTGCCGCCACTTCGTGCAGGGCTTCATGGCTGTTGGCCGGGTCCATCTGGTACGAAGCCTTGTTGGCCTTGCCCAGGTTCAGCGCCGAGCCCACCGCATCGCGGAACGGGCCGTAATAGGCGCTGGCGTACTTGGCCGAGTAGGCCATGATCCGCACGTTGACGTGACCGGCCAGCTCCAGGGCTTCGCGGATCGCCTGGATGCGGCCGTCCATCATGTCCGACGGTGCAACCACCTGGGCGCCTGCCGCTGCGTGGGACAACGCCTGCTTTACCAGCGCGTCGACAGTGATGTCGTTCTGAACATAGCCGTCTTCGTCAAGAATGCCATCCTGCCCGTGGGTGGTGAACGGGTCCAACGCCACGTCGGTGATCACCCCAAGCTCCGGGAACCGCTCGCGCAAGGCACGGGTGGCGCGCTGTGCGATCCCGTCCGGGTTCCAGGCTTCGGCAGCATCCAAAGACTTGAGTTCAGGCGGCGTGACCGGGAACAGCGCCAATGCCGGAATCCCAAGTTCGACCCAACCGGCGGCTTCTTCAATCAGCAGGTCAATGGTCAAGCGCTCCACACCGGGCATCGAAGCCACTGCTTCGCGACGATTTTCACCGTCCAGCACAAACACCGGCAGGATCAGATCATTGGTCGTCAGCACGTTTTCACGTACCAGGCGACGAGAGAAATCATCTCGACGATTGCGACGCAGACGGGTGGCGGGAAACAGGCGATTGGCAGGGGTAAAGCTCACGACAGACTCCTGAGCCCGGGTTCACGGGCGAGCGTTGCAGTTATAAGCGGCCATTATGACGAAGGTATGACAGTTGTGCTTAACGATGCGACCTGTAGTCGCATTCGTCATTTCCGTAGGAATTGTTCACTTCGTGACACATCTCGATACTTTCATGAATCTTCGTGAAGGCGTAGGCTGCGCGTTCATTTCGCCAGCACCCAGACCATGCTTCAACAATTTCTGCATGACTTCGGCTACTTTGCCCTCTTCCTAGGCACCTTCTTCGAAGGCGAGACCATCTTGGTGCTCGCAGGCTTCCTGGCGTTCCGTGGGTACATGGATATCAACCTGGTGGTCGTGGTTGCCTTTTTCGGCAGCTACGCCGGCGATCAGCTCTGGTATTACATGGGCCGCAAACACGGGCGCAAGCTGTTAGCGCGCAAGCCACGCTGGCAGTTGATGGGCGACAAGGCCCTGGAGCATATCCGCAAACATCCGGATATCTGGGTGCTGAGCTTTCGCTTTGTCTACGGATTGCGCACGGTCATGCCGGTGGCGATCGGCCTTTCCGGCTACCCACCCCTGCGCTACCTGATCCTCAACGGTATTGGAGCCGCGATCTGGGCTGCCGCCCTGGGTGCTGCGGCGTATCACTTCGGTGCCGTACTGGAAGGCATGCTCGGTAGCGTCAAGAAATATGAGCTGTGGGTATTGGGTGCGTTGCTGGTACTGGGCTTCGGCCTGTGGCTGCGCCGCCGCTTCAAGAATGCGCGTATTGCCCGTGAGGCCTGCGCCGAAGCCAAGGCCCGACTGGCCGCCGAACCCGCCCCTGTCGAAGCCCCTAAGACGCCAGTCGAGTAAACCGGCCTCTGCAGCAATAGAGGCCGATCACGCTGAGCAGGCTGTAGCTCAGCAGGCCCAGCCAGCCCAGGTTGCTGGCGGGCCATAGCCCGGTCAACGGCGCCAGCCATACCAGCGGCACATTCAGTGCCAGCCTCAAAAGCTCGGCCTTCCACGCCCACGGGCGGTTCTCCAGGGCCACGCCCAACGTAAACAGCCCCAGCGCCATCGCACTCCAGCCCAGGATCAACGCCGCCGTGGGCAAGCCTTCGCCAACATTCATCAAATAGCTGCCAAAACCTACATACGCCGCAAACTGCAGGGCGATATAGACCTGCTGGCGCACACCCAGCGGGACTTCGAATTTGCGGAACTGGCTCAAGTCATGTTTGGCCAACGGGTACTTGGCCTTCACGTCCGCCGGGCGCCAGCCGGTGCGCATGAACCAGATGCGCAGCTTGTCCCACCGGCTCTCGGTGCGCCGTGCGTCACGCCATAACTGTGCATAAAACTGCAGGTTGGCCCACAGCGGATTCCAGCTGGCCAGCGGCGTGGTCACGCCGAAAATCACCGGCTCGTTGTCGTCTTCCTCTTGGAAGGTGCCGAACAGTCGGTCCCAAATAATGAACACCCCGCCGTAGTTACGATCCATGTAGAGAGCGTTCTGTGCATGGTGGGCCCGATGATTGGACGGCGTGACAAAAAACCACTCATACCAGCCGAGCTTCGGCACATGCCGGGTGTGCACCCAGAATTGATACAGCAAATTGAGCGATGCCACGCTGATAAACACCACCAATGGCACGCCCAGTACAGCCAGGGGCAGGTAGAAGATCCAGCTGAGCAGGAAGCCGGTGCTGGTCTGGCGCAGTGCGGTGCTGAGGTTGTAGTCCTCGCTCTGGTGATGCACCGAGTGCGCGGCCCACAGGATGTTGCGCTCGTGGCCCATGCGGTGCAGCCAGTAATAGCAGAAGTCGTAGAACACAAACGCGAACACCCAGGTCCAGACACTTTGGGCAGGCAGTTCGATGACAGCGAGATGCTTGAGGGCGAACGCGTAGGTCAACAGCCCCACACCCTTGGTCAACAACCCCGTGGTCGTCGACAACACCCCGGTGCTGAGGCTGTTGATAGCATCCGCCACCCGGTAGTTGCGCTCGCCGCGCCAACGGTCGGCAAGCAGCTCCACGATGATCAAGACGACGAAAAACGGTACCGCGTAAGGCACAAAGTCCATGGTCTGGTCCGGTCTATTTTTGTTACATCAAGATTAGGTGCAGCGGCGCGAGATCCCATTGGCAACAGATGACAAATTAGTAGACATTTAACGCCAAGAACCCAGGAGAAATGCCCATGAGCAAAAAGATTGCAGTGATCCTTTCCGGCTGCGGCGTGTACGACGGCGCAGAGATTCACGAAAGCGTGATCACCTTGCTGCGCCTGGACCAGCGTGGCGCTCAGGTCCAATGTTTTGCCCCGGATATCGCGCAATTGCACGTGATCAACCACCTCACCGGCGAAGAGATGCCCGAGTCGCGCAATGTACTGGTGGAGTCGGCCCGGATCGCACGGGGTAACGTGAAGAACCTTCGCGACGCCAACGCCGAAGACTTCGATGCGCTGATCGTGCCCGGCGGGTTCGGCGCGGCGAAAAACCTCTCGAACTTTGCCGTTGAAGGCGCCGGCTGCAGCGTCAACCCGCAAGTGCTGGAACTGGCCGAGGCGTTTGCCGAAGCAGGCAAGCCTGTGGGGCTGATCTGCATTTCACCGGCCCTGGCGGCCAAAATCTACGGCCCAGGCGTGACCTGCACCATCGGCAACTGTGCCGACACCGCTGCCGCGCTGGACAAGATGGGCGCCACACACCAGGAATGTGCAGTGGAAGATATCGTCGAAGACACGGCACGCAAACTGGTGAGCACGCCGGCCTATATGCTCGGCAAGAACATCAGCGAGGTCGCGTCGGGGATCAACAAGCTGGTGGACCGGGTGCTGGAACTGACCCACGAGAACGACTGATAGCCCCCTACTGTGGTGAGCGGGCTTGTTCTGGTGACCGGGCCTGTTTTGTGAGCAGGCCTGTTGTTGTGAGTAGGCTTGTGGGTGGGTGGGCTTGTGTGGTGAGCGAGCTTGTTGTGGTGAGCGGGCTTGCCCCGCGCTGGGTGGCGAAGCCGCCCTAAACCCGGCAGTCATGTTCTAACGGACTCACCGCGTCGGCTGAATTGGGGCTGCTGCGCAGCCCAGCGCGGGGCAAGCCCGCTCACCACACAAGCCCGCACCACACAAGCCCGCTCACCACAACAAGCCTGACCACCACAACAAGCACCCTCACCACAACAAGCCTGCTCGGCACAACCACCCCGCCACAGGGTCAGGCCTGGCGCATTAACCGCGTCAGGATCCGGTCCAACGCATTGGCAAACGCCTGCTTCTCCTTCTCCCCGTGCGGCGGTGGCCCTCCGCCCATCTGGCCTTGCTCACGCAGATCAGTGAACAGGTTGCGCACCGCCAAGCGTTCGCTCATGTTCGCCGGGCTGAACTCCTTGCCGCGTGGGTCGAGGGCCGTGACGCCGTTTTTCACCAAGCGGTCGGCCAGGGGCACATCGCTGCAGATCACCAACTCGCCGGGCACCGCGTGTTCCACCAGGTAGTCATCCGCCGCATCCGGGCCACTGGGCACCACGATCAACTTCACGCAAGAAAAGCTCGGCTTAATCTGGCTCTGACCGGCCACCAGTACCACTTCGAACTGGCGCTTGAGGGCAAACTTCACCACTTGGTCCTTGGCCGCCCGAGGACAGGCGTCGGCATCGATCCACACCCGCATACTTAAGCCATCACCCGGCGCTTCTCGGCCAAACGGCTGCGGCCATACAGCACCACAATCGCCAGGATCGCCACGGCCTGCGCACTCAGCGAGTACGCATCGGCGTGGATGCCCAGCCAGTCGAAGTCAAAGAAGGCGACCGGCCGCGTGCCAAAAATGCCGGCCTCCTGCAACGCCTTCACGCCATGCCCGGCAAACACCACCGACAGTGCACACAACAATGCCGCGTTGATCCCGAAGAACAACGCCAGCGGCAGCTTCGCCGAACCGCGCAGGATCACCCACGCCAGGCCCACCAGCAACACCAGCGCCGTGGCGCCACCGGCCAACACCGCGTTGTGCCCGGCCGGGCCAGCTTGCAGCCACAGGGTTTCGTAGAACAGGATCACTTCGAACAACTCGCGGTACACCGAGAAGAACGCCAGCATCGCAAAGCCGAACCGCCCGCCGCCGCCCACCAGGCTGCTCTTGATGTAGTCCTGCCAAGCGGCGGCGTGGCGGCGATCGTGCATCCACACGCCGAGCCACAGCACCATCACACTGGCGAACAGGGCTGTGCAGCCTTCAAGCAATTCGCGCTGGGCGCCGCTCACGTCAATCACATACGCCGCCAACGCCCAGGTCGCCAGACCCGCCAACAGCGCCAGGCCCCAACCGACGTTGACGCTGCGCACCGCCGACTGCTGGCCGGTGTTGCGCAGGAACGCGAGGATCGCGGCCAGCACCAGGATCGCTTCCAGGCCTTCGCGCAACAGGATCAGCAAGCCGGAGATGTAGCTCAACGACCAACTCAGGCCATCACTGCCTAGCAAGCCGGCAGACTCGGTGAGCTTGCCCTTGGCCACGTCCAGGCGTTGTTGCACCTGCTCGACCGGCAAACCGTCCTGCAACGACTGCCGGTAGGCCATCAGCGCCTTCTCGGTGTCCTTGCGCACGTTGGCGTCAACGTTATCCAGCGAGCTTTCTACCAGCTCGAAACCTTCCAGATACGCGGCCACCGACAGGTCGTAAGCCTGTTCGTGGTCACCCTTTTGGAACGCCGCCAGGCTCTTGTCCAGCGTGCTGGCGGTGTAGTCCAGCAACTGCGCCGGGCCACGCTTGACCTGCGGCGGTTGCGCACGCTGGGCGCGGAACGTCGCGGCAGCCGCGGGACCGCTGGCGGCCAGCACTTCATTGGGGGTCTGGCGGGCCAGGTCGGCGAGGTTGAACGGTTGCTCGCTTTTCGCAGCGGCCGGGTCGGCGGTGAAGCCGGCGATGTAGGTGGCCAGGTCCCAGCGCTGGCGGTCGTCCAGTTGGTCGGCGAAGGACGGCATGTCAGTGCCTTCGACGCCCAGGCCAAGGGTGTTGTAGATCGCGTAAAGGCTCAGGCGGTCCAGGCGTACGGCGTCCCGCAGGTTGGCGGGTGGCGGCGTCATGCCTACGCTGGCCGGGCCGTCACCGGCGCCAGCAGTGCCGTGGCATACCGAACAATGCTGGGCGTAGAGCGGCGCACCGCGCGTGGGATCAGGGGTGATCGCCGGGGCCTGGCTGACTTCATAGGCCACGGCCAACTGGGCGCCCAATTGACGGGCTTGGCGAGCGACTGTCGCGCCGTCTTGATGGGCAGTTACAGCCGCTAACAGTTCGTCGACGCCCTTGACCAACGCCGCGCGCTCCGGGCGTTGTGGCAGTTCTGCCACCAGGCCCTGCAACACGCCGAGAAACTCCAGTTGTTCGCGGTATTCGGATTCATCGATAACCTTGCCCGCCTCCACCGTCGGAGGATAGTCAGCGCCAATGTAGTCCAGCAAATGCAGGGCTTGTGGGGCGCCCTCGGCAGTCGCGGCCATCAGGTTGAAGCTGCACGACATCAACGCCGGCAACATCAGCCAGGCGAGAAAACGGAAGGGGGCAGTCATGAACGAATCTCAAAGGGAAATACGAAGTAACACATTGTTGAGCCTTAATGGGTTTGACTCAAGGCGTAAGTGATTGGGTGTTGGTGGGGGCGGGGCATTTTTAGAAGCGGACTAGTGGCGTTTGGCGACTTCGTCGGGGCAAAAAGCCATTGTTTTGCCAGTAATGGTGCTTATAATGCCGCGCCCTGTTAGTGCGAAAGGGAATTTCATTCCTCGTTTTTATGAGGAGTGACCACATCGGTTGATACTTTCAGGGAAGAAGTCTGCATGGCATTTCGCGCCTTACCCTCGCTCGCGCTCGCGGCGGTGACCTTGTTGTCCGGCTGCTCGATGTTCCGCAGCTACGATACCGAGCTGCAAGCCACCAATCAGCAATTGGCCACCGGCAATGTCGACGCCGCCCTGACCCTGCTGGAAAAGAACAACACCGGCGACGACAAGGACCTGCTCTATTTCTTCGAAAAGGGCGAGCTGCTGCGTGCCAAGGGTGACTTGACCGGCAGCCAGACCGCCTGGCGCAGCGCCGACCTGCAAGTCTACAAGTGGGAAGAGTCGGTCAAGTTCGACAGCGCCAGGTACCTCGCCCAATTTGGCAGCTTCCTGGCCAATGACAAGGTGCGTCGCTACGAAGGCTATGACTACGAAAAGGTCATGCTGACCACGCAGATGGCCCTGAACCTGTTGGCCCTGAACGACTTCGACGGCGCACGCACCGAAATCAAGAAAACCCATGAACGTGAAGCCGTGATCGCCGACCTGCGGGACAAGGAATACCTCAAGCGCGAGGACGAAGCCCAGCGCGAAGGCGTGACCACCCAGATGAAAGACCTGCGCGGCTACCCGGTGGAAACCCTGGACGCGCCGGAAGTGGTCGGCCTGAAAAACAGCTACCAGAGTGCGTTCAGCCATTACCTGGCTGGCTTTGTCTACGAAGCCCTCGGCGAAAAAGACCTGGCGGCACCCGGCTATCGCAAGGCCGTTGAACTGCGCCCCAACACGCCATTATTGGAAAAGGCCCTGCTGGACCTGGACAAATCCAAGGTCGGCGCCGATGAAACCGACGTGCTGATCGTGGTACAGAGCGGCCTGGCACCAGCCCGCGACTCTATTCGCCTGCCGCTGCCGATCCCGATCAATGGCAACCTGGTGATCACCCCGCTGTCGTTCCCGGTGATCAAGGCTGATACGTCCACCGCAACCTTCGCGCAGATTGGCGTCGACGGCCAGCAACAGAACCTCACTGCACTCAACAGCACCACGGCCATGTCCCGCCGCGCCCTGCGCGATGACATGCCGGGGATCATCCTGCGCACCACCGTGCGTGCGGTCACCCGTGGCGTGGCGCAAAACAACCTGAACAAGACCAACCCCATGGCGGGCCTGGTGCTGGGTATCGCCTCGGCCGTCACCGAAGGCGCCGACACCCGCACGTGGCGTACCCTGCCGGACCTGACCCAGGTGACCCGCCTGCGCCTCAAGCATGGCGAGCATCAGGTCAGTCTGCCCAACGCCCTGGGCGGCACGCGGGTGACGGTCAAGGCCGATCAGCGTTATCAGGTCATCACCCTGCGCGTGGTCGGCAACCAGGTATTCGCCGGCGGCCTGGCCGCCCACGTGGAGCCGAACACCGCCAACCAGGCCATCGCCCTCAAACAACCTTAAGGAGCACGTTATGCGTCATTTCATCCTCGGCGCCCTGGCGCTGGTCCTGCTGGCCGGCTGTGCCACCCCGCCGCCGCCGGAGCCTGGCAGCGCCGCGAGCAAAATCGTGGTGATGGGCAAGTTCAAGGGCATCGCGGTCGGTGCCATTCGCGTGGCCCGCGAGAACGGCTTCCTCACTGCCAAGGTGCAGTTGAGCAACATCACCAGCAGCAACCAGATGATGTATTACCGCTTTGCCTGGCTGGGTGCCGACGGCTTCCCGGTGGGCGATGAAGAAACCTGGAAAGTGCTGAACCTGTACGCCAACCAGGCGACCTTCCTGCCTGCGATTGCCAATGTGCCGCAGGCGGCGGACTTCCGTCTTGAAGTGAAAACCCCTTGAGCCGTCCATCCTTTTTGCTGCTGAGAGATTTCCCAATGTTTGCACGCTTCTCGATCCTTGCCGTCGTCGCCGTCCTGGCCAGCGGCTGCGCCAACACCTCCCCGGTACTGGGCGGTAAAAACATCAGCTACGGCGATACCAAGGCAGTGGAACTGGTGACCAATGAGTTCGGTTCCACCGACCTGCAGATGATCGCCGAAAGCATGACCCGCTCCCTGGCTCAGTCCGGCATCCTGCAAGGCCGTCCGGTGGTGCAGGTATACGACGTGAAGAACAAGACCAGTGAGTACATCGACACCCGTGAAATCACCACGTCGATCAAGACCCAACTGATGAAGACCGGCACCGCACGCTTTGCCAGCGACAACACCGACATGCAGAGCCAGGTCGACCAGCTCAAGCTTCAGAACCAGAGCGGCCTGTACAAGAAGTCCACCGTCAGCAAGACCGGCAATATGGTCGCCGCCAAGTACCGCCTGGAAGGCTCCATCAGCTCCATCGTCAAGCGCAGCTCGGACTACAAGGACGTGTTCTACAAATTCAGCCTGCAGCTGATCGACGTCGAGAGCGGCCTGGCCGAATGGATGGACGAAAAAGAAATCCGCAAAACCACGGAGCGCTAAGTAATGCGTGCATGGATCGGCATGATCGGCCTGCTGTGTGCCTTCGGCGCCTCGGCCGCCCCGAAGATCGCGGTGACCGACCTGGCCTACGAGGCGCGGGTCGAGGAATACATCCACCAGGTTTCGGCGAGCAACAACTTCCAGGCCAGCGCTTACCACGCCAGTGGGGCGTCGAACTACAGCGAGTACGAAAGCCGTACCAGCTACATCGAACAGACCGAGCTGCGTAAATTCAGCGGTGATATCAAGGGCGAGATCCTCAAGTCCCGGCAGTTCCAACTGGTGCAGGGCACGCCCTACACCGCCGATGCCAAGGGTGACGTCTACGACGTGATCAAACGCATCAAGGCCGGTAATTTCAAGGGCGCCGACTATGTGCTGTTCGGCACACTGTCAGACATCGACTTCACCCAGGACATCAACGCCCTGGACCACACCAACAGCTACTCGGCGGTGCTGGGCCTGACGCTGGTGGCGGATTTCAGCCTGATCAATACGCGCACCTACGAGATCACCTCGGCGTTTACCGCCATGGGTGAAGGCCAGGACACCAAGCTGGTGAACAGCCGTGACATACGCGTGAGCCTGAACCGGCCGCGCGTGGTGAAGGAAGTGTCGAAAGCCTTGGGTGAAGATGTGGCCCGGCAGTTGGCGGAACAGTTGGGTGGTGGGTATCAAGACCCCGGCCAGCCGCCGCTACGCAACAACCTGCCAAGGGATGAAGCACCGAAGATTTTGCGCTGAGCCTAGAACTCACTGCCAACACAAAACCAATGTGGGAGCGGCGGTGCGACGATTCGACTTGCCCGCGCCCACATTTTTGATTCGGTGTCTTCAGTTGGCGTGCGGTTTACGCCGTTGCGCGATGCAAGCTGGCCAGGAAACCCGCAGCGCCCACAAACAACCCGGCAAACGTGCGGTTCATACGCTTCTGCTGCTTAGGCGTACGCAACAAGCGCAACACCTTCGACGCCAGCCCCGTATAGCCTGCCATCACGACCATGTCGACGCAGATCATCGTCGCGCCCAGGATCAGGTACTGGATCAGCAGCGGCGCCTGCGGATTCACGAACTGCGGCAGCACCGCCAGCATGAACACCAAAGCCTTCGGGTTGCTGGCGTTCACCAGGAACCCACGAAACATCATCGCCATCGGCTTGCCGATCGGGCGCACGGCCGCGTCATCGGTCATGTCCATGGGCAAGGCGCGCCACTGCTTGATGGCCAGGTACACCAAGTACGCCACGCCAAACCATTTGATCACATAGAAGGCCGTGGACGACGTCGCCAGAATGGCACCCAGGCCGCAAGCAACGACGGCAATCTGCATCGCCAGGCCCAGTTGCAGGCCAATGGCGTTCCAGTAACCACGCAGGAAACCGTATTGCAGGCCGCTGGACATCGAGGCGATGGCGCCGGCGCCAGGGGAAAGGGAGATGATCCAACTGGCCAGGAAAAAGGCCAGCCACGTATCGAGTGCCATTGCACACCTCAGGAGGGAGTTTGCTGTTGTGCCTTAAGCTAACTCCGCCGACCAAAGAATGGCTATAGATTTTTACAGTATGACTGCTAGCGGTCGCCCGGAAACACATGGGTACCTGGCCAACGTCGCACCGAGCGCTGGAAGAACAAGCTGTTGGGCACTTGCACCATCGCGCTGTCGGTTCCGGCTTCCGCTACTTCGACCAGCGTGGTGTAGAGCAGGTTGATCGCCACGACGCGGCCTTTCACACCCGGTTTGTCGACGGTGTCCACCAACTCGACGATGTCACCCAGGCGAAACGGCCCGACGGTGAAGATCAGAATGGCGCACAGCAGGTTGGAGAGCACCGACCACATGGCGAAGAACGCCACCGCCGCCACCGCGACAAACCCCGACAGCGCCGTCCACAACACCGTTGCAGACACACCCAGGCGACCCAGCACAAAGATCAGCGCACTGCCCATGATCAGCCAGCGCAAGCCACCGCGCAGCGGCATCAACAATTGCGGTGGGAACGGGTAACGCTCACCGAGGCGCGTCAGGCCTTTGGCAACAAAACGCTGGGCGAGGTAGCCGGCCAGCAGAATCAGCAGGATTTGCACGCCGATCCACACGGGTTCGATCCATTGCGCCGGCAGTGGCAGTTGCAACGCTTCCATCAGGACAGCGCCTCCAGCTCCGCTTGCAGGGTTTCCAGCACTTCGAGGGCTTCCATCCAAGTCTCCTCCAATTGCCCTTCGCGGACCTTGAGCTTGGCCTGTTCAGCCAGCAGGTCGCGCAACTCGTCCTTACGGGCAGCTTCGTAGACGGCGCTGTCGCCCAGGCTGGTTTCGATTTTGGCCAGGCGCTCGTGCACCTTGCCCAACTCGGCCTCCAGCTTGTCGGCTTCACGCTTGTGCGGCGCCAATTGTTGGCGCAACGCAGCGGCAGCCTGACGTTGGGCTTTCTTGTCAGTCTTGTCGGGGTTGACCGGGGTATTGCTGACCGGCGCATTGCGCAGGCGGTAATCCGTCAGCCAGCGTGCGTAGTCATCCAGGTCGCCGTCGAATTCTTCGACCTTACCGTCCGCCACCAGCAGGAAGTTATCCGTGGTGCTCTTGAGCAAGTGGCGATCGTGAGACACCACCAGTACCGCACCACTGAACTCTTGCAGGGCCATGGTCAGCGCCAGGCGCATTTCCAGGTCCAGGTGGTTGGTCGGTTCGTCGAGCAGCAGCAGGTTCGGGCGGTCCCAGGCGATCAACGCCAGGGCCAGGCGGGCTTTTTCGCCGCCGGAGAAATTCAGCACCGGCTCATCGATGCGCGCGCCACGGAAGTCGAAACCACCGAGGAAGTCGCGCAGGGTTTGCTCGCGCTCGGTCGGCGCCAGGCGCTGCAAGTGCAGCAACGGGCTGGCCTTGGCGTCGAGGGAGTCCAACTGGTGCTGGGCGAAGTAGCCCACCACCGTGTTCTCGCCACGGGTCAAGCGCCCGGCCAGGGGCGAAAGCTCGCCCGACAGGTTCTTGATCAGCGTCGACTTGCCCGCACCGTTAGGGCCGAGCAAACCGATGCGCGCACCTGGCGTGAGCTGCAGCTTCACTTTTTCCAGGATGGTTTTGTCGCCGTACCCCAAGCGGGCATCTGACAAGTCCAGCAGAGGGCTGGAGATCTTCGCCGACTCGCGGAACACAAAGTCGAACGGCGAATCGACGTGGGCCGCCGACAGCTCTTCCATGCGTTCCAGGGCCTTGATCCGGCTCTGGGCCTGGCGGGCCTTGGTGGCCTGGGCCTTGAAGCGGGCGATATAGCTTTCCATGTGCGCACGCTGCGCCTGCTGCTTTTCAAAGGCCTGCTGCTGCTGGGCCAGACGTTCGGCGCGGGCGCGTTCGAATGCGGTGTAGCCGCCCCGGTAGAGCGTGATTTTCTTCTGTTCGACGTGGGCGATGTTGTCGACCACGGCGTCGAGGAAGTCCCGGTCGTGGGAAATCAGCAGCAAGGTGCCCTGATAGTTCTTGAGGAAGTCTTCCAGCCACAGGATCGCATCGAGGTCCAAGTGGTTGGTCGGTTCGTCGAGCAGTAACAGGTCCGAGGGGCACATCAGCGCCTGCGCCAGGTTCAGGCGCATGCGCCAGCCGCCGGAGAAGTCGGCGACCGGGCGGTCCATCTGTTCGTTGGTAAAGCCAAGACCGGCGAGCATCTTGCGGGCGCGGGCGTCGGCGGTGTAGCCGTCGGCGCTGTCGAGTTCCGAGTGCAGGCGGGCCTGAGCGGCACCATCCTGGGCTTTCTCGGCCTCGGCCAGGTCGTGTTGCACCTGGCGCAGGCGCAGGTCACCATCGAGCACGTAGTCGATCGCGATGCGGTCCAGGGTGTCGATCTCCTGGCGCATATGGGCGATACGCCAGTCGGCCGGCAGCAAGCAGTCCCCGGAGTCCGGGGTCAGCTCACCCAGCAACAGGGCGAACAACGTGGATTTGCCGGCACCGTTGGCACCGATCAGGCCGGCTTTGTGACCGGCGTGCAGGGTCAGCTCGGCGTCTTCGAGAAGACGTTGCGGGCCACGCTGTAATGTTAGGCTTTGAAGTCGGATCATAATGGCGGCGGAGTCTACCAGCTTCGTTGGCCGCTGGCTTGGGTGTGAATATGTACGCTGACCTGTGGAGCTTTGCCCTCTCGACTTACGCCCGCCCGGACGTCGAAGTCGCTTGCCTGCGCTTGCAGGAGCAAGGGGCGGATGTGTGCCTGTTGCTGTGTGGCGCGTGGCTGGAGCAGCGCGCTGTGACAGTGACCGCCGAGCGCATGCAGGCGCTGAAACAAATCGCCAGGCCCTGGCAGGCACAGGTGATCGAGCCGCTACGACGCGTACGCATGCAATGGCGCGCCATGGCGCAGCAGGATGAGGATTTAGCGGGGTTACGCGAGCGGGTCAAGGCTCTGGAGCTGGACGCCGAACGGCAGCTGTTGATGCGACTGGAAGCGTTGGCACAAACGTGGCCGACTGGCGAAGCGATGAATCAGCAACTGTGGCTGGAAGGACTGGCGGCTGAGGATGCCGCCAACCTTGACCACGACGCGCTGCAGCGGCTGCGCGTCGTGGCCACCAGCGCTTAGGAAGCGCTGGTTGGGGTGGTGCTTGGCGCTACCGGTGCAGACGTGTTGCTGGCCGGTGCAGTTGGAGCGGTGGACGCTGTCGGGGCGGCAACAGGTGTTGCTGGCTTGGCCGGTGCGGGTTTTGCGGCAGCGGGTTTGGTAACGGCTGGCTTGGCGGCTGGCTTTGCAGCAGCAGGTTTGGCAGCTGGCTTAGCGGCTGGTTTTGCAGCAGCCGGTTTAGCCACTGGCTTGGCAGCTGGTTTCGCAGCAGCGGTTTTAGCGGCTGGCTTGGCGGCTGGTTTTGCAGCAGCCGTTTTAGCAACTGGCTTGGCGGCTGGTTTTGCAACAGCCGTTTTAGCAGCTGGCTTGGCAGCTGGTTTCGCAGCAGCGGTTTTAGCGGCTGGCTTGGCAGCTGGTTTCGCAGCGGCGGTTTTAGCGGCTGGCTTGGCAGCTGGTTTCGCAGCGGCGGTTTTAGCGGCTGGCTTGGCAGCTGGTTTTGCAGCAGCGGTTTTAGCAACTGGCTTGGCGGCTGGTTTTGCAGCAGCGGTTTTAGCAGCTGGCTTGGCGGCTGGTTTTGCAGCAGCCGTTTTAGCAGCTGGTTTTGCAGCAGCGGTTTTGGCAGCGGGTTTTGCTGCGGCTTTAGCAGGTGCCTTAGCAGCAACAGCTTTGCTCGCCGGCTTTTTCGCCGCGCTTGCTGCAACAGCTTTTGCAGGGGTACGAGCGCCCAGCACCTTAGCCACAGCTTCCTTCACACGACCAACGCCCTGGGCCAGTTTCAGGCTTTCCTGAGCATCTTTTTTGAGTTGGGAAATGTAGGCGCGGGTTTCAGCTTGGCGATCCTTGAGGGCGTCCAGCAGGTCCTCAAGTTCTTTGACTGCGTCCTTGGCTTTGGCTTGGGCCTTGGCCTTGCCGGCAGTAGCGGCGTCTTGCAATTTGGTGCGGGATTTGTGCAGCTTTTCTTGCGCTTTACCGCGCTGTTTTTCCAGCTTGGCGAGCAGTTTTTCTGCATCGGCCAACGCTTGGGAACAGGCGCTTTCCAGATGTTCGAGCAAGCTGCCCGAAAGTTGTTGGAGTAAATGCAACGGGGTATTAACAGGCTTCTGTTTGGCCGACATGGTTTACCTCCTGGCTGACGTGGGTGCGGCTCATACTAGCCCTCTGCTCTTACCGCCGCTAGGGCATGTTGACAGTATCGTTTGCCTTGCGTTGCACCGTACGAAAATTCTTATCGTTATAACGAAAGTACGCGGCACTTTTTACCGGCTCACACTGGCATAATCCGTCGCACTTTCGGCGGGAGACCACCCATGTCGCGTTACCTTTTTCTTGTGCTTGGCCTGGCGATTTCGGTGGCCAATGCGAGCGAGCAATCACCATCCAAAACCACTGAACAAAATCAGCATGACCTCGCCTACAGCCTGGGCGCAAGCCTCGGTGAACGCCTGCGCCAGGAGGTCCCTGACCTGCAGATCCAGGCGTTGATCGACGGCCTAAAGCAAGCCTATCAAGGCAAGCCGCTGGCGCTGGATAACGCGCGCATCGAACAGATTCTGGCCCAGCACGAAGCGCAGAATGAAGCAGATACGCAGGCACCTCAAAGCGAAAAAGCCCTGGCTGCCGAACGACAATTCCTGAGCAAAGAGAAAGCCGCAAAAGGCGTGCGCGAATTGGCGAATGGAATCCTGCTCACCGAACTCACTCCCGGCACTGGCGACAAGCCAACGGCCAGCGATCAAGTTCAAGTGAAATACGTGGGGCGGTTACCCGATGGAACGGTGTTCGACCAGAGCACCCAACCTCAGTGGTTTCGTCTTGATAGTGTGATCAGCGGCTGGAGCACTGCGTTGCAGCAGATGCCAGTGGGGGCAAAATGGCGCCTGGTGATCCCATCAGCCCAGGCGTATGGCGCCGACGGTGCAGGTGAATTGATCCCGCCTTATACCCCCCTGGTGTTCGAGATCGAATTGCTCGGTACCCGACACTGAGCCAATAAAAAACGGTGCGCCATGCGCACCGTTTTTTATATAGCTATCGAGGGTCAGGCCTGAGTGGCAGGCTCTTCCTTATGGGCGTTGTGCAGCACTTCGATCAGGCAGTCTTCCAATTCGAAACGCTCGTGAAGCAGTGCGCCCAATTCTTTGAATTTCTCTGCAACACATTGCCCGGCATCACACAGGTCGGTGAACGCCAGCAGCTTCTCGGTAATGGCATCGATGCGCGGGTAAAGGGTCTCAGCCAATTCCAGGCCACGCTGATCGTCGAAGGCTTCCGCCTCCTTGGTCAGCTGTTCGTAGACGCCGAAATGGCCGGCTGACACGTAGTCCACCAACACACCGCAGAAATCCTGCAACGGTTCACGGTTCTGCGCCAGTGCCTCGGGCTTGGCACCGAGAGCATCAAAGGCCCGAACCAGTTCGTGACGTGCCTTCAGCCAGCTGTCGATCAGCTTGTGCACCCCACCCCAGCGTTCCTGAGCATTCTGACAACTTTCCAGCATGATGATCTCTCTTCCCTATAGGGGCGCTGCCGCCTGGTGCCCGCGCAACACTTCAAGGATAAAGCGGCAGCCGGACAAGGCCACATCTGACAAACGGTTTCAATAACACGTGCGGGCCAGATTATGCCCGCATGACTATGGCTTCAAGGTACGCAGGAGAGAAAGTTCATACAAGTGTTTAATCCCGTCCTACAAACTGCGACTGCCTTTCAGCGCCCCAACGGGCGCAAATGCTGGCTCAAAAACAGCCGTGAAAACTGCATAAAGCCCAAGATCAACATCCCTAGGAAGAACAACAGACTCCACTCCGGCAGGCTCAAGTCAAACAGCGTCCAATTGATGTCCATGCAGTCAACGCTGCCTTTGACGGTCAATTGCAGCGCCTGCCAAAACGACAGGTTTTCGATCATGTAGTGCAGGCTGGGCCAGCAGTCAGCCGTCTGGTCCGGCGCGGCATTTTGTAGCAGTACCTGGCGCACGGCGGTAATGGCACCGAGCAGCGCGAAGCTAATGCTCGCCAGCCCGTACCGGCAGATAACGCTACGCTTGGGGTTATGGAGGGTGGCGGCCAGATTGTTCAATGTGAAAGCCGCCAGGAACCCCCGCTGCATCTGGCATAGGAAGCAAGGACGCAACGAAGCACCGAACTCGAGGTAAAAGGACGCGCCCAATGTCAGCGTACCCGCCAGGAACGCAAAGAAAAACAAGGAGCGTGAAGGGGCCAAAGACATGCTTTATCCGCATCGCGAAAGATAGGTCGCTACGGTAGAGGAAAGGCCTTACCCCTTTCAATACGTACTAGAGCAGACGATTCCGCGAGCGGTTAAGGACTTGCCGCCAGAAGATGAAAGACGTTGCGCAATCGAGCGTCGGACCTTGCCCACAAACGCTCTAAACCCGTCTTTTGCAGTGTTTTCGAAGCAACGAAAGGTGGCCCGCTGGATATAGCTGAGCCAACCCTCGTCGCTTTCCTACGTCAGACCCGCGCCGGAACAGGCAGCGGTGACGCCAGCAATCGGTTATCCAGCAGCCCCAGCCCCTCTTGGAACAGCTGGTTACTGCGCTCGGTGTCACCCAGTTGAGCCAACAAGCGCGCCAACTCGGCACAGGCCTCAGGATTGCGCTGCACTTGGAGGCTGCTTTCCAGATAATCCCGCGCCTTGCCCCATAGACTGTTTTGCAGGCACAGGCGACCCAGCGTCAGCAGCAGGCTGGCATCACCGGGGTGGTCCTTGAGCCAACCTTCGGCAAACTTCAACTGCCGGGCCGGATCACTGCCGCGCAACAGGCCGTACAGTCGGATCAGGTGGCTGTCGTAGCTGCGCTTGATCGCGCCACGCAACGCTTCTTCGGCCTGGGTGTCAGCACCCAACTGGCGCAGTTGCTCGGCGTAGGCCAAGACCAGTTGCGGTTCTTGGCGCTGAGCGGACGTCAGTTGTTGCCAGGCCCGCTCAAGCGACTGCAAGCCTGCTTCGCCCTGTTCTTCACGCTGGGCTGCGAGACTCAGGTTCTCCCCCCAAGCGCGACGCTCAAGCTCGGCCAGCTCGCTGGCGGGCAGCACCTTGTCCTTGCGCAGTTCGGGCAGCAAGCGGATCACCGACGACCAATCACCGCGCTGCTGATGCAGGCGCTGCAATTGACGCAGGACCTGGGCGTTATGAGGATGGCGCTCGTGCATCGCCTGCAAGGTGATCAGTGCGCCGTCCGTATCGCCGCGGTCCAGTTGCAATTGCGCATGGCTCAAGGCAACCGCCAGCTCGGCCTGAGGCTGACGTTCCAACGCTCTCTCCAGCAAGCCGTCGGACTCTTCGTAGCGCCCCTGTTCATTTGCGGCACGCGCCGCGCCGAGGTAGTACAGCAGCGGCTGGCGCTCGGCCTCGGCGGCACGGTGCAGGTGGCGCTCGGCACTGGCCCAACGGCCTTCGGCAAGGTCCATCTGGCCTTGCTCGATGGCGACCTGTACACGACGGCTGCGGTTACGCCGCGACCACGGGTTGACCACGCCGCCGGAGGTGGTAATCAGGCTCAACAGCACCCGGATCAGGTAGATCGCCAAACCGACGGCAAATACCGCCACCAGCGTCGCCCACAGGCTCGACTCGTAATGCAGCACATGCGGGTAGGTAATCAGCACGTAGCCGGTGTGTTTCGAAATGCCTACAGCCAGTGCCAGCGCGATTGCAATCGCCAGCACGAGGATCACATAGAAACGCTTCATCGGCTCTACTCCTGCTTCGCCGACGTCGCCGCCGCCTTGGCTTCGTCGGCAGACAGATGACGACGCTCAAGGTAAGCCTGCACGGCAGCCAGGCTCGCGGCCAGGTCCGGCGTCACCACCGATACCGCCTTCGGCTCAAGTTCGGCGATACGCGCCAGCATCGCCTTGCTCTGCGGGTTGTCCTGGTTGAAGTTGTCCTGCAACACACTGCGCGCCTCGCCCAGCGAGCGGCTGTAGACGGCCGACTCGCCATTGAGCGCCGCCCATTGGGCTTGCTCCAGGGCCAGGCTCAGGGCCAGGCGCACTTGGTTCAGGCCTTGGCCGGCCAGCAGTGGGCGAATGTTATCGTCGGGGTTGAAGTCGATACGGAAGTAACGGGAAATCTGCTCCCACCATTGGCTCCAACGGCTTTGCGTATCGGTAGTTGGTCGCCCCTCGGAAGCAGGATCGGTCAGTTGATACTCGGGGGCAATGGCCGCCAGTTGCACGACTTGGTCACGCAAGGCTGCCAATTGCAGGTACAGCCCGGTGCGGTCCGGCTGCTCGGTGCTGCGCAGCGCGGCAAGGCTCTTGGCCAATTGCTCACGGGCGGCATAGGAACCCGGATCGCTTTGCTCGCGAAGAATCTCGTCGGCCCCCTGGACCAGCGCCTGGGCACTGTTGATGTCCTGCAGGGCAGACAGGCGCAGACTCGCCAGACGAATCAAGTGCTCGGCCTCGGCCAAGCGCCAGTCTTTGCGGCTGGACCCGAGCACCGTCTCCAGGCGCTGGCTCAGACGCTGCTGATCACCCTGCAACTGGGCGACCAGGCGACGGCGCTCTTCCAGCTCATCCGCACCCGGCAACTGCGCCAGCCGCGCAGCCAGTTGCTGCTGGCTTTGCTTGAGGGACTGGGATTGGTCATCGAGGGTCTGCACCTGGCCCAACTGCTGCTGGCTGCTGGCCTGCAGGGCGCGGACCTGCCAGATCCCCCAACCACCGGCGGCAACACCCGCGGCGCCGAGCAACAGGGCGACGATTGCCAGGCCATTACCACGGCGCGGCGCGGTGACCGGTGACGCAACCGGCGCATCAAGTGCGGGTTGGGTTTCATCTTTAGGCAAGGCTGTTTCGCTCACGTATCCGTCCTTTGCGTTTCAGAGAGTGGGAACGGTATAGCTCCGTATCGCCACTAACAAAGCCGCGGCACTCGCACCGCGACAATCCACAACTTTTTCTGCGCCAGCGGCCCGCGCCATCTCCTGGACCCGCGGGCTAGGCACGAACAACGGCAGCTGCGCCACCTGTGGCCAATCGGGGCCAGCCAGGGCTTGCAGGTGTAAAAAACCCTGTCCACTGCTGACCACCAGGCCGTTCAAGCGTTCCAACTGGATGCGTTGCATCAGTACACCGGCGTCGTAGGCCGGAAGCAAACGGCGATACAACTCCAGATAGTCGACACTAGCACCTTGCTCGCGCAAACGCTCCGCCAGCAGCTCCCGACCACCCTCACCCCGCAGAATCAAGACTCGGGCGTGTGGGGGTGCGATAGCCTCGCGCAAAGCAGGCAATTGAAGCAGGGCCTCACTGTCATCGCCTGTAGGGGGATACTGAACGTTAAGGCCGTGCTCGGCCAGTACCTGCGCGGTGGCGGCACCGACACTGAACCATCGCAGATGCGGCCAGGCTTGACCCAACTGCTGCACGGCAAGGCGCGCGGCCGGCTTGCTGACAACGATTACGGCACAGTAGCGACCCAGGTCACGGAAGACGGCTTGTTGTTCAGGTGTGACGGGGAGCGGCTCGATGTCCAGCAACGGCAAGCTGCTGCTGAAAATACCGGCTTCGGACAACGAGGCCGCCAGGGCCATCGATTCCTCGGCAGGCCGCGTCAGCAGCACACGCCATTCGGTCACTGCGGGCCGGCCTCGCCGTAGACTTTCTGCAGAATCGCACCAGCGCCCTTATCCAGCAGCGCTTGCGCCACCTGGATACCCAACGCCGTAGCATCACACTGCGGACCACGGACCTCGGCGGTCAGCAGGTTGCCGCCTTCCGGGTCTCCGACCAAGCCACGCAACCACAGGTTTTCACCTTCGAGCACGGCGTAGCAGGCGATCGGCACTTGGCAGCCACCGTTGAGGTGCTTGTTCAGGGCACGCTCAGCCGTGACGCGCACTTCAGTGTCGTGGTGATCCAGGGGTTTGAGCAGGGCGTGGATATCACTGTCGGCGGTACGGCATTCAATGCCGACGGCGCCCTGCCCACCGGCAGGCAGGCTGTCCTCGACGCTGATGGCCGAAGTGATACGGTCTTCGAAACCCAGCCGAATCAGGCCAGCCGCTGCGAGGATGATCGCGTCATATTCACCCGCATCCAGCTTCGCCAGGCGGGTGTTGACGTTGCCGCGCAGGAAGCGGATCTGCAGGTCCGGGCGGCGGGTCAGCAACTGTGCCTGGCGACGCAGGCTCGACGTACCGACGATGCTGCCCAAAGGCAGCGCATCCAGGGACGCGTAAGTATTGGAAACGAAGGCATCACGCGGGTCTTCACGCTCGCAGATGCAAAACAGGCCCAAGCCTTCGGGGAAGTCCATGGGCACGTCTTTCATCGAGTGCACGGCAATGTCCGCTTCGTTTTCCAGCAGCGCGGTTTCCAGCTCTTTGACAAACAGGCCCTTGCCGCCGATTTTCGACAGTGGCGAGTCGAGCAGTTTGTCACCGCGACTGACCATGGGCACCAGGGACACCTTGAGGCCGGGGTGGGCCTGCTCCAGGCGTGCTTTGACGTATTCGGCCTGCCACAAGGCCAGGGCGCTTTTACGGGTGGCGATGCGGATTTCGCGAGAGGACATGGATCAATCCGTACTGAATAGATACGGCAGATAATAACAGCTCAGGCAAATATGCCTTGATTTGTATCAGCAAGTGCGCGGCCTCCCTGGCCACGTCGCACCGGGATAACGACTGCAGACCTCGCCACGCCTCGGCCTAAAGCTGCTGCATCATTTTGCGCACGCCGGCGACATGGCGTCGGCTGACGATCAACGCATCGCCGTTAAGCCCTTTGAGGAACAACTGAAAATGCCCCAGGGGCGTACGTTGCAGGCGCTCGATTCGCTCGCGGGCCACCAGCGCATTGCGGTGGATACGCACGAAGCGGTCGCCGAATTCATCCTCAAGGGCCTTGAGCGGTTCATCGAGCAAGACTTCACCGCCTTGGTGGCGCAAGGTCACGTACTTGTGATCCGCAATAAAATAAACCACCTCGCCCAAGGGGATCAGCTCGATACCTTTGCGTGTGCGTGCGCTGATATGGCTGCGCGGCCCGTTACCACTTTGGGCGGCAGGCTGAGTCAGGGCAGCAAGCTGGACGCGGGTTGGGCGCTCGGCCTTTTTAAGGGCTTTGAGCAAGGTTTCGCCCGCCACCGGTTTGGTGAGGAAGCTGACACCACTGGCTTCAAGCGTCTCCGCAGAGAACTCTTCACCGGCTGCGCAGAACACCACAGCGGGTGGTGACTCTCGCTCGCTCAATCGGGCGGCAACTTGCAGGCCATCAAGGCCTGGCATACGGATATCGAGCAACACCACATCCGGCTTGAGGCTGTCGATCAGCGTCAACGCCTCTTCGCCCGTGGTGGCGCTCGGCTCTAGTACTGCATAACCCTCGAGTTCACTGACCAAACGGCTCAGTCGCTCGCGGGCTTGGGGTTCGTCATCAACGATCAGGACATTCATATTGCGCTGGATTCCTGCGTGAGTCTCGCACAAGGATAGCGTAGAC
>NZ_JBYVMD010000027.1:0-90841 GCF_058145955.1 Pseudomonas sp. A39 | reverse complement strand
GTTCGGACTCTCAGATTATCTCCTCATCAGGCTAATCACGGTTATTTGACCCGGCTCTTGCCGGGTCTTTTTTTGCCCGTAAAACGCTATCGGTACAAAGCCGCCCACACTGCATTTCAGCGGGCAATGATCAACGGATGCCCACGCTCCGGATGAGGCTGCACAAGCACATCCAAACCAAACACAGCTTTCAACGGCGCCGGCTGCATCACCTGCGCCGGCGCACCCAAGACATGCGGGCGCCCTGCCTCCAGCAGCAGGATCCGATCACAATAACGCGCCGCCAGGTTCAAGTCGTGAAGGATCACCAACACCGCCGCCCCTCGATCGGCAAAAGTGCGAATGGCCTGCAAGGTTGTGTGCTGGTGCAAGGGGTCCAGCATTGACGTCGGCTCATCCAGCAGCAACGTCTGCCCAGCCTCGCCCGGCCATAACTGCGCCAGCACCCGCGCCAGATGCACCCGTTGACGCTCTCCGCCGGACAGCGCCAGGTAGCTGCGACCGCTCAGGTGGCCGACATCTGCCGCCTGTAGGGCTGCCTCGATAATCGCGTCATCACGCACGCGCCCGGTCTGGTGTGGCAAGCGCCCCATGCCGACAACCTCTTCAACACGGAAAGCGAAGTCCAGCGTCGAACTTTGCGGCAATACCGCCAGGCGTTGCGCCCGTTGCGCGCCACTCCACTCGCTCAACGGGCGCTGGTCCAACCACACGTTGCCGTGGTCAGGAGGCAACTCGCCGCACAATCCGCCGAGCAACGTACTCTTGCCCGCACCATTGGGGCCCAGGACCCCGAGCACCTCGCCCGGCAACAGATCGAGGGTGACGCCTGCCAATACGGTTGTACGACCGCGACGGATCTGCAGGTCTTCCACACGCAACATCAGGCACGCCCCCGCAACAACAGATAAAGAAAAAATGGCGCGCCGATAAATGCGGTCACAATACCGATCGGCAATTCAGCCGGTGCCAAGGCCAAGCGCGCGACCAGATCGGCAAACAGCAGCAGGCTCGCCCCCGCCAGGACCGAAGCCGGTAGCAGCACACGATGATCCGGCCCCGCCAGCAAACGCACCAGATGTGGCACCACCAGCCCCACAAAACCAATCATGCCCGCAGCGGCCACGGCGGCTCCCACGCCTAACGCCGTGCAGAAGACCAACTCGCGCTTAAGCCTTTCTACATCGATACCTAAGTGATTGGCCTCTGATTCACCGAGTAGCAGCGCGTTCAGCGCTTTGGCTCGACGCGGCAACCACAGCGCGACACCCGCGCTTACCAGCAACAGGGGCCATAACCGCGAATAGCTGGCGCCGTTGAGGCTGCCCAGGTTCCAGAACGTCAGGGTGCGCAAGGTGGCGTCGTCGGCCAGGTAGGTAAACAGTCCTACCGCCGAGCTGGCGAGGGCTGTAAGGGCGATGCCGGCCAGCAACATGGTCGCGACATGGGTCTGGCCGTTGCGCCGCCCTAGTCGATAGACCAGTGCAGTGACACCCAAGCCGCCAAGGAATGCGCATAGCGACAACACATAGGGCCCGAATGCATCCGGCAAACCGCCGAAAAACGAACCCCCTACAATCGCCACCGCCGCCCCCAGCGCGGCACCGCTGGAAACCCCGACCAACCCCGGATCAGCCAAGGGGTTGCGAAACAGCCCCTGCATCGCCACGCCCGACAAGGCCAACACGCCGCCGACCGCCAACCCCAGCAGCGTGCGCGGCAAACGGATCTGCCCCAGGATCAGCTCAGCCTGCTCCAGCCCTTGGGCCTCGATCGGCACGCCCATCCACCGCAACGCAGCCCTGAGCGTATCCAGCAAGGGCAGGCTGACTGGCCCCAGCGCCAGCGAGAGCCAAATAGCGAATACACACAGCAGCGCCAACCCCACAAACAGCGTCTTCGGTTTAACCGGAGTGGTCATAGGGCTGGCTTGACCAGGGACGGATAAAACCCGGCGGACAGGTCCGCGAGGCTTTGTGGCAGGCGCGGCCCAAGCCCACCGACCAGCAAGGTGGGATCGACCTCAAACACTCGCCCGCTTTTGGCCGCTGGCGTGGAAGCCAGGATCGGGTTCTCCTTGAACAGTGCGGCACGCGCCGCCTCACCGGTCAGGGCACGATCAGCAAACACCAGCACATCCGGGCTCAACCCTGCCAACGACTCCACCGAAAACGGCTTGTAGCCAGTATGGGTCGCCAGGTTGCGCCCGCCAGCCTGCTGCAACATCCAGTCAGCCGCCGTGTCTTTGCCCGCGATCAGCGGCTTGCCGCCTGCATGACCGAGCAACAGCAACACGCCTGGCGCCTTTTGGGTCGATTGGGCCTTGCTTACCCAGCGCTTTTGCTGATCCAACGCCTGCTCATATCCGGTAAACAATTCGTTGGCTTTGGCCTCATTGCCCAGCAACGTGCCCAAGTGCTGAAGGTTACCTTTCAGCGTGGGCAGGTCCGGCTGCGCCGAGAACATTTCCACCTGCACACCCGCGTTGCGAATCTGCGCCAGCACGGGCGGCGGCCCCATTTCTTCAGTACCGACCAGCACCTGCGGGCGCAAACTCAGAATGCCTTCCGCAGACAACTGCCGCTGATAGCCAATGCTCGGCAACGCCTTGAGAGACTCCGGATGCTGACTGGTGGTATCCACACCCACCAATTTCGACTCACCGCCCAGGGCCGTCACCCATTCCGACAGCGCCCCGCCGGCACTCACCCAGCGTTGTGGCAGTTCGGAGGCTTGAGCCCCGTGGTTGACCAGCAATCCGACAACAAGCGCAATAGCGCTGGTACTCAGGCGCATAACAGGGTTTCCTTGCAAAGGCGGGGCCGCTCAAGCACTCATCGATGAGGCAGATAACGCCCGCCTGGCATCGCATTGAGCGCCCGCTCAGCTAACGGGCGAAGCCGGCATTTGATAATTGTTTGCATTTGAACGTCAAGGCACTTAAGGATTGAAATGAAGTTTCTCTGCCCCTCCGAAACCCTCGCGCCTAACTGCAGCCTCGGTTTTGATATCGACGGCTGCAAGGTGTTGGCGGTGCGTCGGGACGGTGTAGCCTACTTCTACATCAACCGTTGCCCCCATCGCGGCATTTCGCTGGAATGGCAACCCGACCAGTTTCTCGACGCCAGCGCCAGTTTGATCCAGTGCGCCACCCACGGCGCCCTGTTCCTGATCGAGAGCGGCGAGTGCATCGCCGGCCCTTGCGCCGGGCAAAGCCTTACCGCCCTGCCCGGCCGCGAAGATGACCAGGGCCTGTGGGTGGCGCTCTAGTCGAGCAGCACGTCCAGCCGCCGATCCACACAGATTTCTTCGGAAGTCACCCGCACGCCATACGCCAGCACTTCCACCCCCGCCGACTTGGCTTCACGCAGGGCGGCGGCGTAGGCCGCGTCGATTTCCACCGCCGGGCGCACGGCATCAATGCCCGAGAGATTGACGCAGTACAACTGCACTGCACGCACACCCTGCCGCGCCAGATGGGCCAGCTCGCGCAAATGCTTGGCGCCGCGCTGGGTCACCGCATCAGGGAACGCGGCAACCGCAGAGCCATCAAAGCCCAAGGTCACACTTTTGACTTCGACGTAGGCCGCGCCATCGGGATAGTCCAGACGAAAATCGATGCGGCTTTTCTCCTGGCCGTAAGGCACCTCGCGCTTCAACGCAGTAAAGCCGTTGAGTTCGGTGATGACCCCCGCCAGCAACGCCTCCTCGACCAACTGATTGGCACGCGCGGTGTTCACGCAGGCCAGACGCCCCTGGGGCGTCTCGGCGATTTCCCAGGTACCAGGCAACTTGCGCTTGGGGTCATTGGAGCGACTGAACCAGACCTGCCCACCTTCCACCATGCAATTGAGCATCGAGCCGGTGTTGGGGCAGTGAATGGTGAGCAACTCGCCGGTAACGGTTTCGATATCGGTGAGAAAACGCTTGTAGCGACGAATCAGCCGCGCTTCTTCGAGGGGAGGATTAAAGCGCATCAGCCTTGCCAGCTCCGCAGGCCACGGGCGATTCGCTCCACCGCCTCCTGCAGGCGATCGAGGTTTTGCGTGTAGGCAAAGCGCACATGATGACCGGCTTTAAAGCGGCCAAAATCCAGGCCAGGGGTAAAGGCCACATGCTCGGTTTCGAGGAAGTGACGACAGAATGCGAAGGCATCACCGCCGAACGCGCTGATATCGGCATACAAATAGAACGCCCCTTCCGGCTCGACGGCGATGCCAAACCCCAACTCGCGCAAGGCAGGCAGCAGGAAGTCACGACGACGGCCGAATTCAGCGCGGCGCTCTTCAAGAATGCTCAGGGTTTGCGGGGTGAAACACGCTAGCGCCGCGTGCTGGGCCATGCTTGGCGCACTGATGTAAAGGTTTTGCGCCAGTTTCTCCAACTCCCCCACTGCGGCCGGGGGCGCCACCAGCCACCCCAGGCGCCAGCCGGTCATGCCGAAATACTTGGAAAAACTATTCAGGACAAATGCTTCGTCGTCGACTTCCAGCACGCTGGCCGCGTCCGTGCCGTAGGTGAGGCCATGGTAAATCTCGTCCACCACCAAGTGGCCGTTGCGCGCCTTGATGGCGGCGGAAAGCCCGGCCAATTCGTCACGCGTGAGGATCGTCCCGGTCGGGTTGGCCGGGGACGCCACGAGCGCGCCGACACTGTCTTGATTCCAGTGCTTGGCCACCAGGTCGGCGGTCAACTGGTAGCGCACTTCGGGGCCGACCGGCACCAGTTGGGCCGCGCCCTCCACCAACCGCAGGAAGTGACGATTGCACGGGTAACCGGGGTCTGCGAGCAGCCAATGCTTGCCCGGATCCACCAACAGGCTGCTGGCCAGCAGCAAAGCGCCGGAACCGCCAGGGGTGATCAGGATACGCTCGGGGTCGACGTTCAGCCCGTAGCGCTGCTGATAGAACCCGCTGATGGCCTCGCGCAATTCCGGCAGACCACGGGCCGCGGTGTAGCGGGTCTTGCCGTTGGCCAATGCTGCCTGGCCGGCCTGGATGATGGGCTCGGCAGTGGTGAAATCCGGCTCACCGATTTCCAGGTGGATCACGTCATGGCCGGCGGCTTGCAGCTCATTGGCCCGCGCCAGCAATGCCATGACATGAAAAGGTTCGATGGCGCGACTGCGCGCACTATAGGGCTGAGCCATTAGCCTTCCTTAACGGTAGGGACAAAATCTGGATTCTACCGAACCCTCGCGGGAAAACATGTTCTATTGCCTGCCCGGAGGCATGTGCCGGCCGAGCAAGCGCCTGCAAAACGACTAAAATCAACATTCGAGGCAATGCATACCCAGCAATGGCGGGCTGTCGCAGTTTGCAAGCGATTTGCCATGGGCCTCGACAACCGGGAGTGGCGCACCCCGAATCTATCTGGTAAGTTCGCCCGCTTGCAGCCGCAGGGCCGGCAGGTGTCGGTGACGTTGCAATCCTGCGCAATGGATTAGAAGAGTGAGAGGCGGTCTATTCATGTCCACCCAAGCAAAGCAACAGCAGCAGAGCCTCAGTGGCTTCACACCTTACGTCGAAGCGAAGGGTGAGGAGTACATGGGCAAGCCCATGCGCCAGCACTTCACCAAGATCCTGCAAAAGTGGAAGCAGGACTTGATGCAAGAGGTCGACCGCACCGTTGACCACATGAAGGACGAAGCCGCGAACTTCCCGGACCCGGCCGACCGTGCCAGCCAGGAAGAAGAGTTCGCCCTTGAACTGCGCGCCCGTGATCGCGAACGCAAGCTGATCAAGAAGATCGACAAGACGCTGCAACTGATCGAAGACGAAGAATACGGCTGGTGCGAATCCTGCGGCGTCGAGATTGGTATTCGTCGCCTGGAAGCCCGCCCAACCGCGGACCTGTGCGTAGACTGCAAGACCTTGGCTGAAATCAAGGAAAAACAGGTCGGCAAGTAATCCCTGCCGAACTGAACGAATGGGGCGTGCAAACGCCCCATTTTTGTTTCTGGCGTTTACCGAATTTCCAGTAGTATCCGGCCCATGACAGCCTCTACCTATATCGGGCGTTTCGCCCCCACGCCCAGCGGCCATTTGCATTTTGGCTCCCTGGTCGCCGCCCTCGCCTCCTACCTCGACGCCCGCGCAAACCAAGGCCGCTGGCTGATGCGCATGGAGGACCTTGACCCACCGCGTGAAGAGCCGGGCGCCCAGGCAGCGATCCTCCACGCCTTGGAAGGCTACGGTTTCGAATGGGACGGTGAACTCGTCCGACAAAGCGAGCGGCATGATGCCTACGCCAAAGTGCTGAACGATATGTTCAACCATGGCCTGGCCTACGCGTGCACCTGTTCACGTAAACAGCTGGAACCCTACAACGGTATCTACCCTGGGCTGTGCCGCAATGCAGGGCACGATCAGCAGGATGCCGCCATACGGTTACGCGTTCCGGAGCTGGAATACCACTTTACCGACCGCGTCCAGGGCGAATTCCGACAGCACCTGGGCCGCGATGTAGGCGATTTTGTCATCCGTCGCCGCGACGGCCTGTATGCCTATCAACTGGCCGTGGTCCTCGACGATGCCTGGCAAGGCGTCACCGATATCGTGCGCGGCGCCGACCTGCTCGACTCCACGCCACGCCAGCTCTACCTGCAGGAACTGCTCGGCCTGCGCCAACCGCGCTACCTGCATGTGCCGCTGATCATCCAACCGGACGGCAACAAGTTGGGCAAATCCTACCGTTCCCCGCCGTTGACACCCGACCAGGCCACGCCTTTGCTATTGAGAGCCCTGCGTGCCCTCGGCCAGCAACCCGGCGACGAGTTGCTGCACGCCAGCCCACGGGAACTGCTGGACTGGGGCATCCAGCACTGGGATGCCGGCCGGATACCTCGCACACTCACGCTGGCCGAAGCGCAATTGAGCTGAAGGCGCTTGCAGCTTGCCAGGCATCCGTTACCATCGCCGCAGTTTTTCAATCAGAGGCCAACATGTACATCTATCGATTGGTCCTGCTGCTGGTCGTCGGGATCTACCTGTTTTCTCCCGCCATCATGGATTGGTGGATCGACGCCACGGGCGCCTGGTATCGCCCCTATCTGCTGTGGCTGATCCTGATCGTCGTGACTTTCATCCTGCAGAGCCAAAAAGATGCCGATGAGCTTTAGCCTCACCCAGATGCTGCTGATCAGTGCCGCCTACCTGGCCGCGCTGTTCGGGGTGGCCTGGATCAGTGAGCGCGGAATGATTCCGCGGGCGATCATTCGCCATCCGTTGACCTACACCTTGTCCCTGGGCGTGTACGCCAGTGCCTGGGCGTTCTATGGCACGGTGGGCCTGGCCTATCAATACGGCTATGGCTTTCTTTCCAGTTACCTCGGGGTGTCCGGCGCGTTCCTGCTGGCACCGGTGTTGCTGTACCCGATCCTGAAAATCACCCGTACCTATCAGCTGTCATCCCTGGCCGACCTGTTTGCCTTCCGCTTTCGCAGCACCTGGGCCGGCGCGCTGACCACCATTTTCATGCTGATCGGCGTGTTGCCGTTGCTGGCCCTGCAAATCCAGGCGGTGGCTGACTCCATCAGCATCCTGACCCGTGAGCCGGTGCAGCACCGCGTTGCCCTGGCCTTCTGCGCCTTGATTACGCTGTTCACGATTTTCTTCGGTTCACGCCATATCGCCACTCGCGAGAAACACGAAGGCCTGGTGTTTGCAATTGCCTTCGAGTCCGTGATCAAGCTGATCGCCATCGGCGGTGTCGGCCTTTATGCACTTTACGGCGTGTTCGACGGCCCGCAGCAGCTTGAGCTTTGGTTGCTGCAAAACCAGACCGCCCTCGCCGCCCTGCACACGCCGCTGCAAGAGGGCCCATGGCGCACGCTGCTGCTGGTGTTCTTCGCCTCGGCGATTGTGATGCCACACATGTATCACATGACCTTTACCGAGAACCTCAACCCGCGCTCGCTGGTCAGCGCCAGCTGGGGTTTGCCGCTGTTCCTGCTGTTGATGAGCCTGGCGGTGCCACTGATCCTGTGGGCAGGCCTGAAACTGGGCGCCACCACTAACCCGGAATACTTCACCCTCGGCATCGGCATTGCCGCCAACAGCCCGGCGTTGGCTTTGCTGGCGTACGTCGGTGGTTTGTCAGCCGCTAGCGGGCTGATCATCGTCACGACCCTGGCGCTCTCGGGCATGGCGCTCAACCATCTGGTGCTACCGCTGTACCAGCCGCCGGCCGAGGGCAACATCTACCGCTGGCTGAAATGGACGCGGCGCGCGCTGATCGTCGCGATCATCATGGCCGGCTACGGGTTCTACCTGTTGCTGGGCGCCGGGCAAGACCTGGCCAACCTGGGTATCGTCGCGTTTGTCGCCACCTTGCAGTTCCTGCCGGGCGTGCTGTCGGTGCTGTACTGGCCGACCGCCAATCGCCGTGGCTTTATCGCCGGCTTGCTGGCGGGGATCCTGGTGTGGATCGTGACCATGCTGCTGCCGCTGGTCGGTAATCTGCAGGGCTTCTACATCCCATTGCTGAACATGATCTACGTGCTGGATGACACCAGCTGGCACATGGCGGCGATTGCGTCCCTGGCCGCCAACGTCTTGATGTTCACGCTGATCTCGCTGTTCACCAATGCCAGCCCCGAAGAAACCAGCGCCGCCGAAGCCTGCGCAGTGGACAACGTGCGCCGCCCGCAACGCCGTGAATTGCATGCCGCCTCACCCCAGGAGTTCGCCACGCAACTGGCCAAGCCTTTGGGTGCCAAAGCCGCACAAAAGGAGGTCGAACAAGCGCTGCGCGATCTCTACTTGCCGTTCGACGAGCGGCGCCCTTACGCGCTGCGGCGTCTGCGCGACCGTATCGAAGCCAACCTGTCCGGTTTGATGGGACCCAGTGTGTCCCAGGACATGGTGGAAACTTTCCTGCCCTACAAGGCCGGCGGCGAAAACTACGTGACCGAAGACATCCATTTCATCGAGAGCCGGCTCGAGGATTACCACTCACGCCTCACGGGCCTCGCCGCCGAACTCGATGCACTGCGCCGCTACCACCGCCAGACCCTGCAAGAATTGCCGATGGGCGTGTGCTCGCTGGCCAAGGATCAAGAGATCCTGATGTGGAACAAGGCCATGGAAGAACTCACCGGTATCGCAGCGCAGCGCGTGGTCGGTTCACGCCTCAATACCTTGGGCGATCCGTGGAAAGAATTGCTGCAAGGGTTCATCAATCTGCCCGACGAGCACTTGCACAAGCAGCATCTGGCCCTCGACGGCCAAACCCGTTGGCTCAACCTGCACAAAGCCGCTATCGACGAGCCCCTGGCGCCCGGTAACAGCGGCCTGGTGTTACTGGTGGAAGACCTGACCGAAACCCAGATGCTCGAAGACAAGCTGGTGCATTCCGAGCGTCTGGCCAGCATTGGCCGACTGGCGGCGGGCGTGGCCCATGAAATCGGCAACCCGATCACCGGTATCGCGTGCCTGGCGCAGAACCTGCGCGAAGAGCGCGAGGAAGATGGCGAGATCATCGAGATCAGCGGGCAAATCCTCGAACAGACCAAGCGCGTGTCACGCATCGTGCAGTCGCTGATGAGCTTTGCCCACGCGGGCGGGCATCAGAACCAAGATGAAGCGGTGTGCCTGGCCGAAGTGGCGCAGGATGCCATTGGGCTGCTGGCCTTGAACCGGCGCAATTTCGAAGTACAGTTCTTCAACTTGTGCGACCCCGACCACTGGGTGGACGGCGACTCACAACGCCTGGCCCAAGTGCTGATCAACCTGCTCTCCAACGCCCGCGATGCAACGCCTGCCGGTGGCGCGGTACGCGTCAAGACCGAGGTTTTCGAACATACGGTCGATCTGATCGTCGAAGATGAAGGTAGCGGTATTCCACAGAACATCATGGACCGATTGTTCGAACCCTTCTTCACCACCAAGGACCCAGGTGAAGGTACCGGTCTGGGCCTTGCACTGGTCTATTCCATCGTTGAAGAGCATTATGGACAAATCACCATCGACAGCCCGGCTGACACCGAAAGCCAACGCGGCACCCGTATTCGGGTGACCTTGCCGCGTCATGTCGAAGCGACGTCCGCTGTGAACTGAGACCGTCGAGAGAATTGAATCAATGCCGCACATTTTGATCGTCGAAGACGAAACCATTATCCGCTCTGCCTTGCGTCGCCTGCTTGAACGAAATCAGTACCAGGTCAGCGAAGCCGGCTCGGTGCAGGAAGCCCAGGAGCGTTTCAGCATTCCCACGTTCGACCTGATTGTCAGTGACCTGCGCCTTCCCGGCGCGCCTGGCACCGAGTTGATCAAGCTTGGCCAGGGCACCCCGGTGCTGATCATGACCAGCTACGCCAGCCTGCGCTCGGCGGTGGACTCCATGAAGATGGGCGCGGTGGACTACATCGCCAAGCCTTTCGACCATGACGAGATGCTTCAGGCCGTGGCCCGTATCCTGCGTGACCGCCAGTCGGCCAGCAGTGCGCCCGTTGAGCAACGCCCGGCAGGCAAAGCGGCCGATAAACCAGGCGTCGATAACAGCAACGGCGAGATCGGCATCATCGGCTCCTGCCCACCGATGCAGGACCTCTACAGCAAGATCCGCAAAGTCGCGCCGACCGACTCCAATGTATTGATCCAGGGCGAGTCCGGCACCGGTAAAGAACTGGTGGCCCGCGCCCTGCACAACCTGTCCAAGCGTGCCAAGGCACCGATGATCTCGGTGAACTGCGCGGCGATCCCTGAATCCCTGATCGAGTCCGAACTGTTTGGTCACGAGAAAGGTGCATTCACCGGCGCCAGCGCCGGGCGTGCGGGCCTGGTAGAGGCCGCGGACGGCGGCACGCTGTTCCTCGACGAGATCGGTGAGCTGCCTCTGGAAGCCCAGGCGCGCTTGCTGCGTGTGCTACAGGAAGGTGAGATTCGCCGCGTAGGCTCGGTGCAGTCGCAAAAGGTCGATGTGCGCCTGATCGCGGCCACTCACCGTGACCTGAAGAGCCTGGCCAAAATCGGCCAGTTCCGTGAAGACTTGTACTACCGCCTGCACGTGATCGCGCTCAAGCTGCCAGCCCTGCGTGAACGTGGTGCCGACGTCAACGAGATCGCCAGCGCGTTCCTGCTGCGCCAAAGCGCGCGCATCAACCGTACCGACCTGAAGTTCGCCCCGGACGCCGAGCAGGCCATTCGGCATTACTCGTGGCCGGGTAACGTGCGGGAACTGGAAAATGCGGTCGAACGGGCGGTGATCCTGTCGGAGAGCCCGGAAATTTCCGCCGAGCTGCTGGGTATCGATATCGAGCTCAGTGATCTGGAGGAGGACGATTTCATCGGCCTGGCCCCACAGCACGGCGGCGGCAGCAATACCAGCCATGAGCCAACGGAAGATCTGTCACTGGAAGATTACTTCCAGCATTTTGTCCTGGAACATCAGGACCATATGACCGAGACCGAACTGGCGCGCAAATTGGGCGTGAGCCGCAAATGCTTATGGGAACGCCGCCAGCGCCTGGGTATTCCACGGCGCAAGACCGGTGTGGCCAGCGAGAGTTGAGGGTGCGCCCCCACAGGTAACACCCACAGATGTGAAAAAACTGTTACCGCGGATATTTCGCGTAACAAAAGCCGGGGCTTACGGTAACGAAGCCCCGGCTTTTTTTGGTCCGTCAAAAACCCGAAACCCCCTCAACCCCCCGGTTTTGCTGGGCGACGCAAAAGTTGGCACGCACCCTGCTATATGCTTAGTACAAAAACAATAACAAGCTTTGTACAAGACAATAAAAATAAGACGAATCGACTCACGCATAACAAAAACAACACGGCGGAGGCGCAGCTAACTGATTCTTTTGGAGAGGCGTTGCATTTGGGGCTTGCCCCGCAACCAGGCCGAGAACAACAAAAACTGCCCTAAGGCAGAGCCTGAACTGGTTGGATCGTAGATCAGCAACACAGCGACCAAAGCAATCCGTTTGCTCTTGGCTCCCGATTGGGAGTGCCATGAAGGTGAAGCTTCATGGCGAGGGCGATCAACAAAAACAAGAAGCCCGCAACCCATAATAAAAATAGAGCACGCAACTACTTCTGGGGGAGCTTCGGCTCCCCTTGTAGTTTCCGGGATTTGTCTGGCATGAATCACCGTAAAGGCTTATGGCGCAATGCCCTTAGCTTGTTCCTACACCATCCCCTGACTAAATGCTAGAATCCCGGCCCATCATGCGGTCATTCTTCGTTATGGCCGAACATTCCTTCAAACAGTGCATCCCATGCTGAAGAAGTTGTTCCAGTCATTCCGTTCTCCCTTGCGTCGTACGCAACACAAACGCAGCACGCCTGAAGTGCTCAACAGCAGCCAGCATTCGCTGCAACGTGCTCAATTCAGCCGTTATGCAGTGAACATCGTCGAGCGTTTGCAGAACGCCGGTTACCAGGCCTATCTGGTGGGCGGGTGCGTGCGTGACATGCTGCTCAATATCACGCCCAAGGACTTCGACGTTGCCACCAGCGCTACGCCTGAGCAGGTACGCGCCGAATTCCGCAATGCGCGCATCATCGGTCGGCGCTTCAAGTTGGTGCATATCCACTTCGGACGCGAAATCATCGAAGTCGCGACGTTCCGTGCAGGCCACCCGCAAAACGATGAAGAGGAAGACACCAACCAGTCCTCCCGCAACGAAAGCGGGCGCATCTTGCGCGACAACGTCTACGGCACCTTGGAAGAAGACGCGCAGCGCCGCGACTTCACCATTAACGCCCTGTATTACGATCCGGTCAGCGAACGCATTCTCGATTACGCCAATGGCGTACACGACATTCGCAATAACCTGATCCGCCTGATCGGCGACCCGGTCCAGCGCTACCAGGAAGACCCGGTGCGCATGCTGCGGGCCGTGCGGTTTGCCGCCAAGCTGAACTTCGGCATCGAGAAACACACGGCTGCGCCGATTCGCGAACTGGCACCGATGCTGCGGGAGATCCCTTCAGCGCGCCTGTTCGAAGAAGTGCTCAAGCTGTTCCTCTCGGGGTACGCAGCCGACACCTTTGAAATGCTGGTGGACCTGCAGCTGTTCGATCCCCTGTTCCCGGCCAGCGCCGAGGCGTTGGAATACAACCCCACGTACACCCACACCCTGATCAGCGAAGCACTGATCAACACTGACCTGCGCATCAAGCAGAACAAACCGGTGACCCCGGCGTTCCTGTTTGCCGCCCTGCTGTGGCCAGCCCTGCCAAAACGCGTACTGCGCCTGCAAGACCGTGGCATGCCACCGATTCCGGCCATGCAGGAAGCCGCGCATGAGCTGATCGCCGAGCAGTGCCAACGCATCGCAATCCCGAAACGCTTCACCATGCCGATCCGCGAGATCTGGGACATGCAGGAACGCCTGCCGCGCCGTAGCGGCAAACGTGCTGACCTGCTCCTGGACAACCCCCGCTTCCGCGCAGGCTATGACTTCCTGCTGCTGCGCGAAAGCGCTGGCGAGCAAACCGACGGCCTGGGCGAATGGTGGACCGACTACCAGGATGCCAATGACAGCGAGCGCCGCGACATGATCCGTGACCTCGGCAGCAAAGGCGACGGCGAAGGCGCTGGGCCGAAGAAGCGTCGCCGCAGTGGTACCAAGCGCAAGCGCAGTGCCGCTGATGCCTCGGGCGCTGCAGGCGAATAAACGTGGAACGCATCTACATCGGCATGGGCAGCAACCTGGCTGCCCCGGATCAGCAATTGCGCAGTGCTATTGAAGCGCTGGCGCAATTGCCAGGCACCACCGTCGCCGGTGTCTCCGCCTTTTATCAAAGTGACTCTCTGCTCCCGGGCCAGCCGCGCTATACCAATGCGGTGGCCGCCCTGGACAGCAGCCTCGCGCCCCTTGAGTTACTGGATGCGCTGCAAGCCATCGAAAACGACCAGGGCCGCGAACGCCTGGAGCGCTGGGGACCGCGCACGCTCGACCTGGATATCCTGCTGTTTGGCGATCACCTGATCGACGAGCCACGCCTCAAGGTGCCCCATTACCAGATGCACCTGCGTGCGTTTGTACTGTACCCGCTGGCGGAACTCGCGCCCGCCACCTTGTCATTGCCTGACGGCCAAACCCTGCGCGACTTGCTGGCCGCTTGCCCGTTTATCGGCCTGGAACGCCTTCCTCAGGACTGACTCAGCCAGCGCCCACATGTTGATCTCCTGTGACGTGAAAACGGGGCTCAAGTTGCTGAATCGCGTCAGTAACAGCGGTAACACCGCCATCGTAACAATGCGGTAACACATCCAATTGACTTCCCGTGTCCTCCTCACGACTATAGGCGTCCCGCTGCCGCCAACCCGGCGCTAAAGGGCGCAATCCAGGCCTTATAAGCACTGCTCTCAAGACAGTGCGCCTGTATAAACGAAGACTCACGCGCGTTACTCGCTGTTTCCAAGCGCCTGAACGAGGACCCTTTTCATGCCAGACATTACCCTGACCACCTTGCAGAGCCTCAAGCTCAAAGGTGAAAAAATCACCATGCTGACCTGCTATGACGCCACCTTCGCCCACGCCAGCTGCCAGGCCGGGGTTGAAGTGCTGCTGGTGGGCGACTCCCTGGGCATGGTTCTTCAAGGGAATGACAGCACCCTGCCCGTCACCACCGATGAACTTGCGTACCACACCGCCAGCGTCAAGCGTGGCAACGATGGCGCCTTCATCATCGCCGACCTGCCGTTCATGGGTTACGCGACGCTTGAACAGACCTTCCAGAATGCCGGCAAGCTGATGCAAGCCGGTGCGCACATGATCAAAGTCGAAGGTGCGGTGTGGCTTGCCGAGTCGATCCGCCTGCTGGCTGAGCGCGGCGTGCCGGTGTGCGCGCACATGGGCCTGACACCACAGTCGGTGAACCTCCTCGGCGGCTACAAGGTACAGGGCCGTAATGAGGCCCAGGCGCGCCAGATGCGCGCCGATGCCATCGCCTTGGAACAAGCCGGCGCGGCAATGATCCTGCTCGAATGCGTGCCAAGCGAACTGGCGGCAGAAATCACCCAGGCCGTGAAAGTGCCGGTGATCGGTATTGGCGCGGGTTCCGCCACCGATGGCCAGGTACTGGTGTTGCACGACATGCTCGGCCTGTCGATCACCGGTCGCGTGCCGAAGTTCGTGAAAAACTTCATGACCGGCCAAGCCAGCATCCACGACGCATTGAGCGCCTACGTCGCTGAAGTCAAAGGCGTGACCTTCCCTGGCGCCGAACACGGATTCTCTGCATGAACACCGTAAAAACCGTACGTGAACTGCGCGCAGCCGTAACGCACGCCCGCAGCGCCGGCAAGCGCATTGGCTTTGTGCCCACCATGGGCAACCTGCACAGCGGCCATGCCACCCTGGTGACCAAGGCCGCCCAACAGGCCGACTTCGTGGTGGCGAGCATCTTCGTCAACCCGCTGCAGTTTGGCGCCGGCGAAGACTTGGACAAGTACCCACGCACCCTCGCCGCCGACCAGGAAAAGCTGCTGCAAGCCGGCTGCAACCTGCTGTTCGCGCCCACCGTCGAGGAAATGTACCCCGGCGGCATGACCGGCCAGACCCGCGTGAGCGTGCCGCAACTGTCTGAAGGCCTGTGCGGCGCCAGCCGTCCAGGGCACTTCGAAGGCGTGGCGACGGTGGTCAGCAAGCTGTTCAACATGGTCCAGCCGGACATGGCCGTGTTTGGCCAGAAGGATTACCAGCAACTGGCGGTGATCCGCGCCATGGTCCACGACCTGAACATGCCCATCCAGATCATCGGCGAACCCACCGTGCGCGCCGACGACGGTCTCGCACTGTCGTCGCGCAATGGCTACCTCACCGATGAGCAGCGGGCCATTGCCCCGGTGCTGTACCGCAGCCTCAGCCAGATTGGCGCAGCGATCAAAGCCGGTGATCACGACTTCGCCAAGCTGCGTGCCGAACAGGTCCAGCAGATCGAAGCTGCCGGGTTGCGCCTGGACTACCTTGAAGTACGCCAGGGCGTGCATTTGCGCCCCGCCACGCCCGAGGACCGCGATATCGTAATCCTGGTAGCCGCTTATCTGGGGGCCACCCGCCTCATCGACAACCTGCACCTGACCCTCGACTGACCCCTCCTTGCTGCGGAAATAAAAAGTGCCGGTATAAAAAAGTACCGGCCTGAGCGCAGACAAAGCCAAGACATATCGACACGCTAGGTTTAATGTAATCGCCCTGCGCTATGGTTAGCGCTGTCCGGAACCCATTGCTTGATAAAAGACTGGACGTTCCGGGCTTAAAAGTGTCCTAAAGGCAGTCCCCGTAATAAAAGGAAACCCGCAGCGATGGCGTACTACCGCACTCCTCATGACGTTACCGCTCTGCCCGCCTGGCAAGCGCTCAATCAACATCGCCAAGCCATGCAGGATTTCAGCATGCGCGAAGCATTCAATGCCGATCCTCAGCGTTTCTCCCAGTTCACCTTGAGCAGCTGCGGACTTTTCCTCGATTACTCGAAAAACCTGATCACCAGCGAAACCCGTGACCTGCTCGTGGGCCTGGCCAAAGAAGTCGGCCTGAAAGACGCGATCAATTCGCTGTATGCCGGCGAGCCCGTCAACTCTTCCGAAGGTCGCCCAGCGCTGCACACCGCTCTGCGCCGTCCGGTGGGTGACAAGCTGTCGGTGAACGGCGTGAACATCATGCCGGACGTGCACAAGGTGCTGAACCAGATCACTGACCTGGTCGGCCGCATCCATGATGGCCTGTGGCGTGGCTACACCGAAAAGCCGATCACCGACGTGGTGAACATCGGTATCGGTGGCTCGTTCCTCGGCCCGGAACTGGTCTCCGAAGCGTTGTTGTCCTACGCCCATAAAGGCGTGCGCTGCCATTACCTGGCGAACATCGACGGCAGCGAGTTCCATGAGCTGACCATGAAGCTGCGCGCCGAGACCACGCTGTTTATCGTCTCGTCAAAATCCTTCAACACCCTCGAAACCCTGAAAAACGCCCAGGCCGCCCGCGCCTGGTACCTGGCTCAGGGTGGCTCGGAAGCCGAGTTGTATCGTCACTTCATCGCCGTATCCAGCAACAACGCGGCAGCCGTGGCCTTCGGTATCCGCGAAGAAAACATCTTCCCGATGTGGGACTGGGTCGGCGGCCGTTACTCACTGTGGTCGGCCATCGGCTTGCCCATCGCCCTGGCGATCGGCATGTCCAACTTCAAGGAACTGCTGTCCGGTGCCTACACCATGGACCAGCATTTCCAGAACGCCCCATTCGAAGCCAACATGCCGGTGCTGCTGGGCTTGCTGGGCGTGTGGTACGGCAACTTCTGGGGTGCGCAGAGCCACGCGATCCTGCCGTACGACCACTACCTGCGTAACATCACCAAGCACTTGCAACAGCTGGACATGGAATCCAACGGCAAGAGCGTTCGCCAGGACGGTACGCCCGTCGCTACCGATACCGGCCCGGTGATCTGGGGTGGCGTGGGTTGCAACGGCCAGCACGCTTACCACCAGTTGCTGCACCAGGGGACCCAACTGATCCCGGCCGACTTCATCGTGCCGATCGTCAGCTTCAACCCGGTGTCCGACCACCATCAGTGGCTGTACGCCAACTGCCTGTCCCAGAGCCAGGCGCTGATGCTCGGCAAGACCCGCGTCGAAGCCGAAGCCGAGCTGCGCGACAAAGGCATCCCGGAAGACGAAGTGCAGAAGCTGGCACCGCACAAGGTGATCCCGGGCAACCGTCCGAGCAACACCCTCGTGGTCGAGCGCATCAGCCCGCGTCGCCTGGGGGCACTGGTCGCCATGTATGAGCATAAAGTGTTCGTGCAGAGCGTGATCTGGGGCATCAACGCCTTCGACCAATGGGGCGTGGAACTGGGCAAAGAGCTGGGCAAAGGCGTCTACAACCGCCTGACCGGCGCCGAAGAAACCTCGGCCGAGGACGCTTCGACCCAGGGCCTGATCAACTACTTCCGCGGTCGTCACCGCGGCTGATACAGGTATTGCAGGGCCAACGTCCGTTTGGAGGTTGGCCTTGAACCCTCCCCTTGCAGGGTGCATCTTTATGACTTGTGGCTAAAACAAGAATAAGGATCGCTCATGTTCGATATCAGCACGTTTCCCACCGCCGATGCCGTCCGCCGGGCTGCGCAACTCAGTCAAGAGGACTACCAGCGCCTCTACCGCCAATCCATCGAACAGCCGGATACCTTCTGGGCTGAACAGGCCAAGGCCTTTCTCGACTGGATAACCCCTTGGCACACGGTTCATCGCTCAGACATCAACACCGGCGCCGCCCAATGGTTTGCCGGCGGGCAACTGAACGTCAGCTACAACTGCATCGACCGTCACCTGGGGCAACGCGCCGATCAACCGGCCTTCATCTGGGAAGGCGATGATCCTGCGAAATCGTCCACAATCACTTACCGCCAGCTGCACCAGAACGTCAGCCGCCTGGCCAATGTACTGAAAAGCCGTGGCGTGAAAAAAGGCGACCGGGTGTGCATCTACATGCCGATGATCCCGGAAGCCGCCTACGCCATGCTTGCCTGCACGCGGATTGGCGCCGTGCACTCCGTGGTTTTTGGTGGGTTCTCGCCGGACGCCCTGCGCGATCGTATTCTCGACGCGGACTGCCGCACCGTGATCACCGCCGACGAAGGCGTACGCGGCGGCAAGCCGGTGGCGTTGAAACAAAATGTCGACAAAGCCCTGGCCAGTTGCCCCAACGTCAGTACCGTGCTGGTGGTTGAGCGCACGGGGGCTGATCTGATCTGGGTGAAAGACCGCGACATCAAGTATCGACAAGCCCTGGACGCCGCCAGCGACGACTGCCCGCCCGAGCCGATGGACGCTGAAGACCCGCTGTTCATCCTCTACACCTCCGGCAGCACCGGCAAACCCAAGGGCGTGTTGCACACCACCGGTGGCTACCTGCTGCAAGCAGCAATGACCTTCAAGTACGTGCTCGACTACCGCGACGGCGAAGTGTTCTGGTGCACCGCCGATGTGGGCTGGGTCACCGGCCACAGTTACATCGTGTACGGCCCGCTGGCCAATGGCGCGACCTCGCTGATGTTTGAAGGGGTGCCGAGCTACCCGGACAGTTCGCGCTTCTGGCAGGTGATCGACAAGCACAAGGTCAATATTTTCTACACCGCGCCCACGGCCTTGCGTGCATTGATGCGTGAGGGCCATGGCCCGCTGGAGAACACGTCCCGCGCCAGCCTGCGCCTGCTGGGCAGCGTCGGCGAACCGATCAACCCGGAAGCCTGGGATTGGTACTTCAACGCCGTGGGCGAACAACGCTGCCCGATTGTCGACACCTGGTGGCAGACCGAAACCGGCGGCATCATGCTCAGCCCCTTGGTCAGCGCGCAACGGATCAAGCCGGGCTGTGCAACCCAGCCCATGTTCGGCGTACAGCCCGTGTTACTGGATGAACACGGCAAGGCCTTCAGCGGCGCCGGCAGTGGCGTGCTGGCAATCAAAGCGAGCTGGCCGGGGCAGATCCGCAGTGTGTACGGCGATCCGCAGCGGATGATCGACACCTACTTCAAACCCTACCCCGGCTACTACTTCACCGGTGACGGTGCGCGGCGCGATGAAGACGGTGACTACTGGATCACCGGACGCATCGACGATGTGATCAACGTGTCCGGTCACCGTATCGGCACCGCCGAGGTCGAGAGCGCCCTGGTATTGCACGACCAGGTCGCCGAAGCCGCCGTGGTGGGCTACCCCCATGACGTCAAAGGCCAGGGCATTTATGCCTTTGTCACGCCCATGAATGGCGTGGAGCCCAGCGACGCGTTAAAAAAACATTTGCTGGAATTGGTCAGCAAGGAAATTGGCAGCTTCGCCAAGCCGGAACTGATTCAATGGGCACCGGCCTTGCCCAAGACCCGCTCCGGCAAGATCATGCGCAGGATTTTGCGCAAGATCGCCTGCAACGAACTCGACAGCCTCGGCGACACGTCGACCCTGGCTGACCCGAGCGTCGTAGAGGGCTTGATCGACAAGCGCCTGAACCGATAGGAAACCCCACGTCGCCATGGAATTTATTCGCAGCCGTATCGAAACCCAGTTGATGAGCCTCACCGGCCTGTCGCTGGGCCAACTGGACCTGGAAAACCCCAAGGGTGACCCAGGCCTGTTCGGGCCTGACTCGGTGAGTTGGCAAGTCCATGGCGACTTCACCAGCATGCTCGTCGGCGGCATCAGCGCCTTGATGCTGCAGGCCTTGCACCCCTTGGCCCTGGCGGGTGTATGGGACCATTCGAACTTTCGCCAGGACATGCTCGGGCGCTTACGGCGTACCTCGCAGTTCATCTCGGGCACGACCTTTGGCTCGCGCAAAGACGCCGAATGGCTGATCGAAAAGGTCCGTACCATTCATTTGCAGGTGGTCGGCCATGCGCCGGATGGTCGGTCCTATGCGGCCAGCGATCCGGAACTGCTGACCTGGGTGCATGTGGCGGAAGTCAGTCACTTCCTGGCCGCCCACTTACGGTATCGCAACCCACACCTTTCAGGCCGGGACCAGGACCGTTACTACAGCGAAATTGCCTTGGTGGCCGAGCGGCTGGGCGCACGGCATGTTCCGCGCTCGCGGCAGGAAATTTCGGATTATCTGGCACGTATTCGTCCACAACTGCTGTGCGACGATCGCAGCCGCGAGGTCCTGCGTTTGCTGCTGAATGCGCCCTCTCCCAGTACGCTGGCCAAACCTTTTGGCGCCTTGATGATGCAAGCCGGGATCGACCTGCTGCCGGATTGGGCCAGCGCCATGCTTGGACAGCACCAGAGCCCGCTGCAACGCCAGATGATCCGAGCCGGGGTCAAACGCAGTGCGCCGATGCTGCGTTGGGCCATGCGCAACGGTTCGGTACAACGCGCCCATCGGCGGATGGGGTTGATGTAGGCGACGGCGCATAGCTGTTAAACTTCGCGCCCTCAATTCCCCAGCAAGGCGCGCTCCATGTCTTCCTTGAATCAGGCGCTGCGCGCCGCCCTCGATCATCGCCAAGACCTGATCAGCGAGTTGCACGCCCAGGGCACCGACTGCTACCGCGTGTTCCACGGCAGCCAGGAAGGCGCCGGCGGCCTGACCATCGACCGCTACGGCCCGCAATTGCTGGTGCAGAGCTTCCACCAATCCCTGCAAACCGAAGCGCTGTTAGACCTGCATCAACAGATCAACCAGTCCATGGGGCTGGAATTGCTGCTGGTGTACAACGACCGTTCCCGTGGCAATTCGCGCATCGACCGCGAAGACACGGTATACCGTGCCGAGCCCGCCGCGCTGGAGGACCTGGTTGGTCACGAGTGGGGCCTCAATTACCGCGTGCGCGGGCGCCATGCCGGGCAGGACCCACTGCTGTTCCTTGACCTGCGCAATACCCGTGGCTGGGTCAAGGCGCACAGCGCCGGCAAAAGCGTGCTGAACCTGTTCGCCTACACCTGCGGCGTGGGACTGAGCGCGGCTGCCGGCGGTGCGCGTGAGGTGTGCAACCTGGACTTTGCCGAGGGCAACCTGGCGGTCGGTCGCGAAAATGGCCTGCTCAACCCGCAATTGCCCACCATGGAGTTCGTACAATCCGACTACTTCCCGGCCATTCGCCAACTGGCCGGCCTGCCGATCACCCAGCGGCGTGGGCAGAAACTGCCGAGCTATCCGCGCCTGGAGCAACGTCAATACGACCTGGTTTTGCTTGACCCTCCGGCCTGGGCCAAGAGCGCATTCGGTACCGTCGACCTGCTGCGCGACTATCAGAGCCTGCTCAAACCCGCGCTACTTGCCACGGCTGAAAATGGCGTGCTGATCTGCTGCAACAACCTGGCAAAAGTCAGCATGGAGGATTGGCGCGAGCAGGTACTGCGTTGCGCTGAAAAAGCCGGCCGACCGGTGCGCGACTGCAAAATCATGACGCCCGGAGTGGACTTTCCCTCACAGGATCAACAGCCCCCCCTGAAAACCCTGATACTGCAACTGTAAGACCTTTCCCAAAGGCCCGGCTCTTCGGAACCGAAAACCCGTGCCATACTCCAAGGCACTCCTGTATGACATAGATGGCGCCGCCCCATGCCCAAAGGATTGATCCGCGCCACTGGCGCCTTGTTGACTGCCCTTGCCCTGTACAGCTTACTGGGCTTTCTGATTCTCCCCGGTATTGCGCTTCGTATCGCCAACCAGCAGTTGGCGAATTACGCCACGGTGCCGGCGCGGATCGAACGGATCGAGTTCAATCCGTTCAGCCTGGAAGTGACGGCCTGGGGCCTGCAAATCGGTGAGCCCGGCAAGGAGCAGGTAGGTTTCGAACGCCTCTATGCCAACCTGCAGATCGACAGTCTCTGGACCCGCGCCTTGCACCTCGCTGATATACAACTGGACAAGCCCAAGACCGAGCTGTTGTTCGACAAGTCCGGCCAGTTGAATCTGGCGCAGTTGTTCAAGCTGCCACCCAGTGAGCCCACCCCGACCGATCCGGATGCCAAGCCGTTTCCATTGCGTATCGACAGCATCAAGCTGGCGGCCGGCTACGTGCACTTCCAGGATTTACGCCCCAGCGAGCCTATCGAATTCCTCTACGACACACTCGACTTCGAGCTGAAGAACCTCAGCACCTTGCCAGAAGACAATGCCGACATGACCTTGGTCGCGGCAGGCCCTGAAGGTGGGCAGATCGACTGGAAAGGCAATTTCAGCCTGGTGCCGATCACCTCCGAAGGTACGTTGAAGGTCACTGGCGGAAAGATGAAAGCCTGGTGGCCCTACGTACGTGACGCGCTGCCACTGGTGCTTGAAGACGGCGTGCTCAACTTCAGCACCGAGTACACGTTCAGCCTGGCCAAAGAGACCGAACTGAAGCTGACCAACACCGCCGCCAGCATCGCACCGTTCTCCATCAAGGCCCCCGACGGCCGTCCATTGGCACGCCTGGAGCGCCTGGACGTCAGCGAGACCACCGTGGACCTGGCCAAGCAGCAGGTGATCGTCGGCAAGATCCGCAGCAACAAGCTGGAAACCTGGGCGGCGCTTGAGGCCGACGGGCAGTTGGACTGGCAAAAGCTGTTCGCCAGCCAACCGAGTAAACCCGCCAAGGCGCCGGAGCCTGCGACCGCACCGGCCACCGCCGACTCGCCAAAACCCGCGCCCGCCGCGCCAAGCAAACCGTGGCAAGTGCTGCTCAAGGACGTGCAACTGCGCAATTACCAGGTGCACCTGGCTGACCGTCAGGCCAAGCCGGCGGTCGCGTTGGAAGTGGGCCCGCTGAACGTCGATATGCAGAACTTCGATAGCCTCAACCAGAGCCCGTTCACCTTGAAAGTCGACACCGGCCTGGGCAAGCAAGGCAAGCTCCAGGCGACCGGCGAAGTCAACCTCAACCCGGTCAGCGCCAAGCTCAAAGTGAACACCCAGGACATCGACCTCCGAGTTGCCCAGTCCTATATCAGCCCTTTCATCCGCCTGGAACTGCGCAGCGGCATGCTCGGCAGCGCCCTCGATGTAAACCTGAAAAGCACCGCCCCGTTGAAACTGCAAGTCACTGGCCGGGCACAGGTCGACCAGTTGCACACGCTGGACACCCTCAAGACCCGCGACTTCGTCAAATGGCAGCGCCTGGTGTTGGAAGGTGTGAACTATCAACACGGCGACAGTCTGTCGATTGACAAGGTCAACCTGCTGCAGCCGTATGCGCGCTTCATGATCAACGATGACCGCACCACCAACGTGGATGACCTGTTGATACCGCAACCAGCCGACAAGAGCGCGAAGCCCGCCAGCAAAGACAAGCCCTTGGGCATTCGTATCGGGCAAATTGCGATCAATGACGGTTCCGCCAACTTTGCTGACTTCAGCCTCACACCTAACTTCGCCACGGCCATTCAACAGCTCAACGGGCAGATCGGCACGATCGACAGTCGCCAGGCCAAGCCGGCCAGCGTCGATATCAAGGGCAAGGTGGACCGGTATGCGCCGGTGACCATCAAAGGCAGCGTGAACCCGTTTGATCCTATGGCAGCGCTGGATATCGCCACCAGCTTCAAACGTGTCGAGCTGACCACCCTGACCCCCTATTCCGGTAAGTTCGCGGGGTTCCGGATCCGTAAGGGGCGCCTGAATCTCGACCTGCACTACGTGATCACCAAGGGCCAATTGAAGGCTGAGAACAAAGTGGTGGTTGAACAGCTGCAACTGGGTGAGAAAGTCGACAGCGCCGATGCCGTGGACTTGCCGATTCGCCTGGCAATCGCCCTGCTGAAGGACTCCGACGGCAAGATCTCCATCGAACTGCCGGTGACCGGCGACCTGAATAACCCGCAATTCAGCGTAATGCCGATCGTCTGGCAGACCCTGCGTAACCTGGTAGTGCGCGCGGCGACAGCGCCCTTCAAGTTTATCGGTGGGTTGGTGACGGGTGGGGGATCGGAAGACCTGGGGAATGTGTCGTTCGCCGCAGGTTCCAGCGAGTTGAACAAAGACGCTGAGGGCGCGTTGAATAAGCTGGCCAACGCGCTGAAAGAGCGCCCTACCCTGCGCCTGGAAATCGAAGGTACCGCCGCTGCCAGCAGCGATGGCCCACTTCTCGCCGCACAGCGTCTGGAGCGCGAATACCAATACAACTACTACAAGATGCTCCAGCGCCGCGGCGACAAGGTTCCGGCCCAGGCTTCCTTGGTGGAAGTACCGGAGAGTGAAAAAGCGCCCTTGCTGGAAGGCATCTACCGCACCCGTCTGAAACAGCAGCCGCCGGCGGAGTGGAAAGACCTTAGCCGTGATGAGCGCACAGCGAAGCTCAAGGACGGCGTGATCAAGTTCTGGAGCACAAGTGATGTACTGCTGCGCCAGCTGGGTCAGGACCGGGCCAGCACCATCAAGGACTACCTGGTCGACAAAGGGAAGTTGGAAGATGACCGGGTGTACTTCATCGATGCCAACCTGGGCCAGGCCGAGAAGGATGGTCGGGTCGTGACACCGATGCACCTGGATGCCGAGTAACGTCTGAGCGACACCTGTGCAACGGTGGGAGCTGGCTCGCCTGCGATACCGACACCTTCGTGATTCAGCTGAATCGAGGTGATGCTATCGCAGGCGAGCCAGCTCCCACAGTTGTTATCGGCTGACCTTGCGATTGTGTTCCAGCCCACAATAGAACAGGCCCCGGCACAAGTGCCGGGGCCTGTAATGACCACATCCGTGTGGTCGGTCGCATGAACCTTAGAGGTGCATTGAGTGGATATCTAACTCACGCGCCGCCGCCGCCTAGTTCAGACGAATTATTGAGCGTTACTCTGCTTTCAGGCCGTCGGCCGATACAGCTTTAACGCCTTTGATTTTCTTGGTGATATTCACCGCGGTAGTTTTCTGAGCTTCGGTGACTGCGGCAGTCGAAGACAGGGAAACTACGCCTTTGTTGGTCTCGACTTTGATGTCGGTGCCAGGAATGCCTTTCTCGGTTACCAGATCAGCTTTTACTTTGGTAGTGATCCAAGTATCGGAGGTCGACTCTTTGGCGTTAGCCGCTGCGCCTTTGGTTTTATCGATGTTGTCAGCCTTGGTAGCGCCGCCAGCCAGCAGGCCATCAGCAGAAACGGCAGTCACACCTTTAATTTTCTTGGTGATGGCAACAGCAGTCGCTTTTTGCGCATCCGAGATAGCGACTTCCGAGGACAGGGAAACCACACCTTTGTTGGTTTCAACCTTGATGTCCGAACCCGGAATGCCTTTTTCGGTCAGCAGATCAGCTTTAACTTTGGTGGTGATCCAAGTGTCAGAAGTCGATTCTTTTGCCTTGGTGACTTCACCGGCGGCCAGGGTCATTGGCGCCTGGGAATTCTGTGCGAAGGCTACGTTAGCCATAGCCAGGGTCAGAGCGGTAGCAGTTGCAGTAGCGAGAGCGAACTTCTTCATACGAGTAACTCCTGTTTTATTAAAAGTCTGCAGTGTGTGAACCTTGATGCTGCAGCGTTAACAGGGTTATTGCAGGCAGTGTGCCAAGTCTTGGCCAAGCACTAAACCGTTATAAAACAATGACTTATAAAAACAGGTAATTTTCGAAATCGTGCAACTTGCATGAAACAGTCCGCCCCTGCATGCAAGTTGCGGCTTTTTTTGAGTTTAGTAAGCGCCTGATTATTAGGCATTTTCTCACGGGCATAAAAAAGGACTCCGAAGAGTCCTTTTTTCAGCGTAAAGCCCGGGGTGATTAAACGCCCGAAGCCTTCGCTGCTGCTACGTCCTTGATGGACAGCTTGATACGGCCGCGGTTGTCCACGTCCAGAACCAGCACTTCCACTTCCTGGCCTTCTTTCAGAATGTCGGTCACTTTCTCAACGCGAGCGTCGCTCAGCATGGAGATGTGAACCAAACCGTCTTTGCCTGGCAGGATGTTGACGAATGCGCCGAAGTCGACGATGCGCTCAACCTTACCAACGTAGATCTTGCCGATCTCGGCTTCAGCAGTGATGCCCAGAACGCGCTGACGCGCGGCTTCTGCAGCTTCCTTGGTTTCGCCGAAGATCTTGATCGAACCGTCATCTTCGATGTCGATCGAAGCCTTGGTTTCTTCGCAGATCGCACGAATGGTCGCGCCGCCTTTACCGATAACATCACGGATTTTGTCGGTGTCGATTTTCATCGCGATCATGGTCGGAGCATTTTCCGACAGCTCGGTACGCGACTGACCAATGATCTGGTTCATCTGACCGAGGATGTTCAGGCGCGCTTCCAGGGCTTGGCCCAGAGCGATTTCCATGATTTCTTCGGTGATGCCTTTGATCTTGATGTCCATCTGCAGCGCGGTCACACCTTTGGCGGTACCGGCTACTTTGAAGTCCATGTCACCCAGGTGGTCTTCGTCGCCCAGGATGTCGGTCAGGATGGCGAACTTCTCGCCTTCTTTAACCAGACCCATGGCGATACCGGCAACCGGCGCCTTCATCGGCACACCGGCGTCCATCAGTGCCAGGGAAGCACCGCAAACGGAAGCCATGGAGCTGGAACCGTTCGACTCAGTGATTTCCGATACGACACGGATGGTGTACGGGAACACGTCGGCGGCTGGCAGCATGGCCGAAATCGAACGACGGGCCAGGCGGCCGTGACCGATTTCGCGACGACCAGCACCGCCCATGCGACCACACTCGCCCACCGAGAACGGAGGGAAGTTGTAGTGCAGCATGAAGGGGTCTTTTTTCTCGCCTTCCAGGGTGTCCAGCAGCTGTGCGTCGCGGGCAGTACCCAGGGTCGCAACAACCAGTGCCTGGGTTTCACCACGGGTGAACAGGGCCGAACCGTGAGTCTTCGGCAGAACGCCGACTTCGATGTTCAGCGGGCGCACGGTGCGGGTGTCGCGGCCGTCGATACGTGGCTTGCCGTTAACGATGTTTTCGCGAACGGTGCGGTATTCGATTTCACCGAAGGCTGCTTTGACTTCGCTGGAAGAAGGCTGACCTTCTTCGCCGGACAGTTTGGCAACGACTTGGTCCTTCAGTTCACCCAGGCGAGCGTAACGGTCGGCCTTGACAGTGATGGTGTAGGCGTCGGAGATAGCAGCGCCGAACTCGGAGCGGATAGCGCCCAGCAGTGCGGTGGCTTCTGGCTGAGGAGCCCAGGTCCAGGTTGGCTTGGCCGCTTCGGCAGCCAGTTCTTTAACGGCGTTGATCACCACTTGGAACTCGTCGTGAGCAAACAGTACCGCGCCCAGCATCTGGTCTTCGGTCAGCTCTTTGGCTTCCGATTCAACCATCAACACGGCTTCCGAAGTACCGGCAACGACCATGTCCAGGCTCGAAGCTTTCTGCTGCTCGTAAGTCGGGTTCAGCAGGTAGCCGGTGCTTTCGTGGAAGGCGACGCGGGCAGCGCCGATCGGGCCATCGAAAGGAATGCCGGAAATAGCCAGGGCCGCCGAGGTACCGATCATCGCAGCGATGTCCGGATCGGTCTTCTTGCTGGTGGAAACGACGGTGCAGACAACCTGCACTTCGTTCATGAAGCCTTCTGGGAACAGCGGACGGATCGGACGGTCGATCAGTCGGGAAGTCAGGGTTTCTTTCTCGGAAGGACGGCCTTCGCGCTTGAAGAAACCGCCAGGGATCTTACCGGCAGCGTAAGTCTTTTCCTGGTAGTGAACGGAAAGAGGGAAGAAGCCTTTGCTCGGGTCAGCGGTCTTGGCGCCAACAACGGTCACCAATACGGTGACGTCGTCGTCAACGGTAACCAGCACTGCGCCGGAGGCTTGACGGGCGATACGGCCTGTCTCGAGGGTAACGGTCGACTGACCGAACTGGAATTTTTTGATAACCGGGTTCACGGTGTCCTACCTTCTTTGTGGCTCTTGGGGAACTTGTCTTCTTGCGAAATTCTTGGGCAATGTCGGGAATCGGCCCGCCGCTTGTCCAGGGTAAAACGTGTATCCAGATAAAACTTGAGGCTGGGAGCCTGCCATGGGCCAGCGGGAATCCCACTGACACACGGCAGACAACCAACCTCTAGCGCAATCGCTGATTAGCGACGCAGACCCAGGCGACCGATCAGAGTCTGATAACGACCCAGATCCTTGCCTTTCAGGTAGTCCAGCAGCTTACGGCGCTGGTTTACCATGCGGATCAGACCACGACGGGAGTGGTGATCTTTACCGTTGGCCTTGAAGTGACCTTGCAGCTTGTTGATGTTGTGGGTCAGCAGTGCAACTTGCACTTCTGGCGAACCAGTGTCACCAACAGCTTGCTGATAGTCAGCTACGATTTGTGCTTTTTCTTGAACGTCGAGAGCCATGAGGCAATCCTTTTTTCAGGAAACCACCCAAAGGGCGGTTTCAACAGGCCAGGGACAAATCCCTGTATCTAAAAATGAGTGTTGACCGTGCCTGTTAACAGCCACACTCGTTCGGTCATTCTGACCGAATCAGTCGACGCGGCGCGATGCGCCCGTCTTCGCTCACTTCACCGATACCGATAAAGCGACCGTTATGATCCTGTACCCGCACCATACCGAACTTCGGAGCGTCCGGGGCACGTACCGGTTGGCCGTTGAGCCAGTAGAACGCGCTGTGCTCCGAAAAGTGCAGCAATGGCCAATCCAGTAGACCGCTGTCCGACGGCATCAGGAAACGATCAACCGCTTCGTTCCCCCCTTCGGCGTGTACGGCTTCCAACTCTTCCAGCGTGACCGTCTGGGCCAGGCTGAACGGACCTGCCTGGGTGCGTCGCAGCTCTGCAACGTACGCGCCGCAACCAAGCTTTTCACCGATATCTTCCACCAGGGTACGGATATAGGTGCCTTTGCTGCAGTCCACGGCCAAGCGGGCAGTGTCGCCTTCATGAGCGAGCAATTCCAAGCGCGCAATAGTAACAGAACGCGGTTCGCGCTCCACTACTTCGCCCGCACGTGCCAGCTTGTAGAGCGGCTGGCCATCACGCTTGAGAGCCGAGTACATCGGCGGTATCTGACTGATTTCCCCACGAAAACCGGGTAAAGCAGCTTCAATATCAGCACGACCAACGGTCACGTCGCGAACCTGCAAAACATCACCTTCAGCGTCGGCCGTGGTGGTGGTCTTGCCCAGTTGCATCAGGGTTTCGTACCCCTTGTCGGAATCGAGCAGGTATTGCGAGAACTTGGTGGCCTCACCAAAGCACAACGGCAGTACGCCGGTGGCCAGGGGATCAAGGCTGCCGGTGTGCCCGGCCTTCTCCGCATTGAGCAGCCAGCGGACTTTCTGCAACGCGGCATTGGAGGTGAAGCCAATGGGCTTGTCGAGCAGAATGATGCCGCTGACATTGCGACGGATACGTTTGACCTGAGCCACCGCTTACTCCTTGGCGTCTTCAGGTGTGGACGGATGCTGGCTGTCTTCAGCCACGGCGCGCTCGATCAGCGCCGACAGGTGCGCACCACGTACGACGCTTTCGTCGTAGTGGAAGTGCAACTGGGGAACACTGCGCAGCTTCATCTCACGGGCCAACTGCATACGCAGGAAGCCTGCGGCGGCGTTGAGCACCTTGATGCTTTGTGCAATTTCTTCGGCGCTGTCCTGCCCCATCACGGTGATGAAGATCTTGGCGTGACCCACGTCACGGCTCACTTCAACAGCAGTGATCGTGACCAGGCCAACGCGGGGGTCTTTGACTTCGCGACGGATCAGTTGGGCCAGCTCGCGCTGCATCTGATCGCCGATACGCTGGGTACGGCTGTATTCTTTTGCCATGTCTTGTTACCTGTTACTGCCACACGGTGAAACCCGTGGGGTCTGAAAGCGGCAAACGCCCGGCCTGACAAAAGCCAGACCGGGCGTTGCGTTTAGAGTCCGGACACTGCGCGGGGCATTTGCATGCCCACACACGGCGTGGCTCCTGAAGTGCGCGAGTTAGAGGCTGCGAGCAACCTGAACCTTCTCGTAGACTTCGATCTTGTCGCCAGCCTTGACGTCGTTGTAGCTCTTGACGCCGATACCGCATTCCATGCCGGCACGTACTTCGGAAGCGTCATCCTTGAAGCGGCGCAGGGATTCCAGCTCGCCTTCGAAGATAACGATGTCTTCACGCAGTACACGGATTGGACGGTTACGGTACACAGTACCTTCGATAACCATGCAACCGGCGATCGCGCCGAATTTCGGCGAGCGGAACACGTCACGCACCTCGGCCACACCCAGGATGTTCTCCCGGACGTCGCTGCCAAGCATGCCGGTGAGGGCCTTCTTGACGTCTTCGATGATGTCGTAGATGACGTTGTAGTAACGCATATCCAGGCCTTCCTGCTCGACGATCTTGCGAGCGCCAGCATCGGCACGCACGTTGAAGCCGAACAGTACAGCGTTGGAGGCCAGTGCCAGGTTGGCGTCGGATTCGGTGATACCACCGACACCGCCACCGACAACGCGCACTTGCACTTCGTCGTTACCCAGGCCGTTCAAGGCGCCGTTCAACGCCTCGAGGGAACCACGGACGTCAGATTTGAGGACGATGTTAAGCGTCTTCTTCTCTGCCTGGCCCATGTTCTCGAAGATGTTTTCCAGCTTACCGGCGTGAGCACGAGCGAGTTTGACTTCGCGGAACTTGCCTTGGCGGAACAGAGCCACTTCACGGGCTTTCTTCTCGTCCGACAGCACGCTCATCTCGTCGCCAGCGTCCGGGGTACCGTCCAGGCCGAGGATCTCGACAGGGATGGAAGGACCGGCTTCTTTGATTGGCTTGCCGTTCTCGTCGAGCATGGCACGTACACGGCCGTAGTTCGAACCAACCAGCACCATGTCGCCTTGGCGCAGGGTACCGTCTTGAACCAGAACGGTTGCAACCGGGCCACGACCTTTGTCGAGACGCGATTCAACCACAACACCGCGACCTGGGGCCGATGGGGTTGCCTTGAGTTCGAGTACTTCAGCTTGCAGCAGGACGGCTTCGAGCAGCTCGTCTACGCCAGTACCGACTTTCGCCGAGACCGAAACGAACGGCGTATCACCGCCCCACTCTTCGGACGTCACGCCGTGAACCGACAGTTCGCTACGGATGCGATCGAGATCGGCGCCCGGCTTGTCGATTTTGTTCACGGCAACAACCAGTGGAACACCAGCGGCCTTAGCGTGCTGGACAGCTTCAATGGTCTGCGGCATCACGCCGTCGTCCGCTGCAACTACCAGGATCACGATGTCAGTCGCCTTGGCACCACGGGCACGCATTGCGGTAAACGCGGCGTGACCAGGGGTGTCGAGGAAGGTGACCATGCCGCGCTCGGTTTCAACGTGGTATGCACCGATGTGCTGGGTGATACCGCCGGCTTCGCCAGCAGCTACCTTGGCACGACGGATGTAGTCGAGCAGCGAAGTCTTACCATGGTCAACGTGGCCCATTACGGTCACAACTGGCGCACGGGAGAACGTCTCACCTTCAAACTTCAAGGACTCGGCCAGGGAGTCTTCCAGGGCGGTGTCGCTGACCAGGGTCACTTTGTGGCCCAGTTCTTCGGCTACCAGCTGAGCAGTTTCCTGATCAAGCACCTGGTTGATGGTCGCTGGGGTACCCAGTTTGAACATGAACTTGATGATTTCAGCAGCCTTGACCGACATCTGATTGGCGAGATCGCCAACCGTGATGGTCTCGCCGATCTGCACATCACGCACGACAGGGCCGGTTGGGCTCTGGAAACCGTGGGCGTTGCGTTTTTTCAGCTTGGCCTTGCCGCGACCACCACGACGGAAGCCATCGCTTTCTTCGTCGGTGGTGCGTGGAGCAACGCGTGGAGCAGGCGCTTTCTCTTTGACCGAGGCACGATGCGGAGCGTTTTTACGCTCGCCATCGCCACCACCACCGCGACGATTGTTATCGTCGGCACGTGGTTTGTCCGGACGACGAGGTTCGTCGCGCTTGCGGGCGTCAGCAGCCGGTGCTGGTGCGGCGGCAACCGGAGCGGCCTCACGCACAGCTTCAACAGGCGCTACAGGAGCGGCGACCGCTTCAGTACCAGCAGGTTGCGCAGCAGCAGGCTGGCGACGCGCTTCTTCTTCGGCGCGACGCTTGGCTTCTTCTTCAGCCTTCTGACGAGCAGCATTTTCTACTGCGCGACGTTCTTCCAGTTCGCGTTTGCGCTCGGCTTCGATTTCTTCCGGGCTACGCTGTACGAAGACTTTCTTCTTGCGTACTTCAACGCTGATGCTCTTGCTACCAGCAACACGCAGGGTGCTGGTGGTTTTGCGCTGCAATGTAATCTTGCGCGGTTCTTCCACTTTCGCCTTGTGGCTGCTCTTCAAGTGAGTCAGCAAAGACTGCTTCTCACTATCGCTCACACCTTCATCGGCGGCGGTGTGCGGCAGACCTGCCTCACGCATCTGCTGCAACAGGCGCTCTACCGGTGTTTTGACCTCATCGGCCAGTTGTTTCACCGTGACTTGCGTCATGCACTTCTCTCCTCAGGCCGCGCCTAGTTACTCGAACCAATGGGCTCGGGCGGCCATGATCAACTTGCCGGCACGATCATCGTCAATGCCGTCGATGTCGAGCAGATCGTCAATAGACTGCTCGGCCAGGTCTTCGCGGGTAATTACGCCGCGCACCGCCAGTTCCATCGCCAAATCCTTGTCCATACCCTCAAGCGAGAGCAGGTCTTCGGCCGGATGGGCGTCTGCCAGCTTTTCCTCAGTAGCGATGGCTTTAGTCAACAAACGATCCTTGGCCCGAGCGCGAAGCTCGTTGACGGTGTCTTCGTCAAAGCCGTCGATGTTGAGCATTTCTTCCAACGGTACGTAGGCAATCTCTTCCAGGCTGGTGAAGCCTTCATCTACCAGCACCTGTGCCAGGTCTTCGTCGACTTCCAGCTCGTCGATGAAGTTGCGCAGGATGTCACCGGTTTCAGCTTGCTGCTTAGCCTGGATGTCCGATTCGGTCATCACGTTCAGGGTCCAACCGGTCAGTTGGCTCGCCAGACGCACGTTCTGACCACCACGACCAATGGCCTGAGCCAGATTGTCTGCGCCAACGGCGATGTCCATTGCATGGGCATCCTCGTCAACGATAATTGCCGCCACTTCAGCTGGCGACATGGCGTTGATCACGAACTGCGCCGGGTTATCGTCCCACAGGACGATGTCCACACGCTCACCGCCCAGTTCGCCCGACACTGCCTGGACGCGCGAACCGCGCATACCAATGCAAGCGCCTTGCGGGTCGATGCGTTTGTCCTTGGACCGAACCGCGATCTTGGCGCGCGAACCCGGGTCGCGGGACGCAGCCATGACTTCGATCAGGCCTTCGGCAATTTCCGGCACTTCGATACGGAACAGCTCGATCAGCATTTCCGGCGCGGTACGCGACAGGATCAACTGAGGGCCGCGGTTCTCGGTGCGGATTTCCTTGAGCAGCGCACGCAAGCGCACGCCAACCCGGAAGGTTTCGCGAGAGATGATGTCTTCGCGGGCCAGCAACGCTTCGGCGTTGTTGCCCAGGTCAACGATCACGTTGTCGCGGGTTACTTTTTTCACGGTGCCGGAGATGATTTCACCCAGGCGTTCGCGATAGGCGTCAACGACTTGAGCGCGCTCAGCTTCGCGAACCTTCTGCACGATGACCTGTTTGGCGGTCTGTGCAGCAATACGGCCGAATTCGATCGACTCGATCTTTTCTTCGACGACATCACCGACCTGGGCGCCTGGATGCGTTTCGGCAACCTTGCTTGGCCAGGTTTCGATGGCCGGATCATCAAGATCGGCCTCTTCGACGACCGTCCAGCGACGGAAAGTCTCATAGGCACCGGTGTGGCGGTTGATTTCCACACGCAGATCAACTTCGTCTTCAAAACGCTTTTTGGTAGCAGTGGCCAGGGCCAGCTCCAGCGCTTCAAAAATCACGTTTGCCGGTACGCCCTTTTCATTGGATACCGACTCAACAACCAGCAGTACTTCTTTGCTCATCGTACGCCTCGCCTTTCGCAAGCCATTGGATCCGCGGGATCCGCGTCTCAGTCAAAACTGGGAATAATGTTGGCCTTGTCGATCATATCGATCGGCAACAGGAACTCATGGTCTTCTACCTGCACCACGACGTCCTGCTCTTCTACACCGCGCAGAAGGCCCTGAAAGTTGCGTCGCCCTTCGAACGGGGAGCGCAGCTTGATCTTCACTTGTTCACCGGCAAATTTTGCAAACTGATCAATAGTGAACAGTGGGCGTTCCATGCCTGGCGAGGAAACTTCTAAGGTGTATTCAACGGAGATCGGATCTTCAACATCCAGCACACCGCTGATCTGACGGCTGACAATGGCACAATCGTCCACCAGCACGCCGCCCTCTTTATCGATATAAACGCGCAACATTGAGTGGCGACCTTGAGCCGAAAACTCAATACCCCAGCATTCATAGCCTAGGGCCACGACCACCGGGGCCAACAAGGCCTGCAACTCTTCTAGCTTGCTCGACACCTGAACCCCCTCGTGCATGTATGTGCATGCTGTGCAAAATAAAAAAATGGGCGAAACGCCCATCCTTGAAACGCCGTCGAACAGCGGCGTTGAAAGTGTCCAGCTAACAAAAAGCCCCTTAAAAGGGGCTCCGCTAAAACTGGTTGCGGGGGCCGGATTTGAACCGACGACCTTCGGGTTATGAGCCCGACGAGCTACCAGACTGCTCCACCCCGCGACAAAGCTGGGGCGGAAGTATACGACCGATCCCTTACAGGGTCAATGTAACCTTCCACCTACAAGAAAGCCCGCAACAGCGGGCTCTCCTGATAATTGGTACCGAGAAGGGGACTCGAACCCCTACACCCTATGGGCACAACCACCTCAAGGTTGCGTGTCTACCAATTCCACCACCTCGGCAATACAGCGTTTACAACCCTTCTTACTTCTGCTCTTGAGCTGGAGGTACGTCAGTCGCTGGAGTAGCCGACTTTTGCTCTTGAAGCACCGGGACATCATCAGAAGCCGGTTTTGCTTTTGGTACTTCCAACACTGCTGGGTTTGGGAGACCTACTTGAGTCAGCACATGAGCTTTCTCTTTAGCAAAGTAACCTAACCCCAAGCTGGTTATGAAGAAACCGGCGGCAAGTATAGCAGTAAACTTACTAAGAAAGGTAGAGGAACCTTGGCTTCCGAATACAGTATTTGAAGCACCTGCACCGAAAGACGCACCAGCATCCGCACCTTTACCCTGTTGCAACAAGACCAGGGCAACTACGCCCAAGGCAGCCAACAGATGAAAAACGACTACGACTGTTTCCAGCATTTTTTCAGTTTCCCGCGGCGCGACAGATCGCACCGAACTCATCTGCATTCAGGGAAGCTCCACCAATGAGCCCCCCATCGATATCCGGCATGCCGAACAGTTCGACCGCATTGGCCGCCTTCACGCTGCCGCCGTATAGAAGCCGCACACCTTGTGCGACTTCAGAATTCTCTGCCGCCAACTGCGCCCGGATGGCTGCGTGCACATCCTGCGCCTGTTGCGGTGTAGCAGTCAGCCCGGTGCCAATGGCCCAGACCGGCTCGTAAGCAATAACCGCCTTTGCAAACGCACCAACACCCAGCTCCTCGATGATGCTGCCAAGCTGACGCGAGACAACCTCAAGAGTCTTGCCCGATTCACGCTGCTCAAGGGTCTCCCCTATGCACAACACTGGAATCAAGCCACAAGCCTGTGCCGCTGCGAACTTGCGATTGAGTGTCCCATCACGCTCGCCCATCATCTGACGACGCTCGGAGTGCCCGACAAGCACATAGGAACAACCCGCATCAACCAGCTGACTCGGTGCAATCTCACCGGTCAACGCACCTTGCATGGCTTCCACCGCAGAATTCTGCGCGCCGACCTGAATCGACTTACCTTTCAAGCCATCAACCACTTGGGTGATATGCAAGCAAGGCGGGAACACCGCGATATCAACACCGCTAGGCAAGGCCAAGTGACGAAGGCCATTGATCAGCTCAGCGACACTGGCGCGGGTACCGTGCATCTTCCAGTTACCAGCTACCATAGTGCGACGCATGCTGTACCTCGTCGGTCAAAGTGGGCGCAGATGTTACCCAACCACATCATCACTGGCAAGCCGAATTCAGGCGCAAACTTCAGTTACCAGTTTTGCCAGGTCTTCGGCATGGCCGCGAACCTGTGTTTCGTCATCACCTTCGACCATGACACGCACCAGAGGCTCTGTGCCGGACTTACGCAACAACACTCGACCACGCCCAGCCATTGCCAGGGTCACGCGCTCGCAAGCCTCTTTGACAGCGGGGTGCTCAATCGGGTTTTCACCACCGGCAAAACGCACATTGAGCAGCACTTGCGGGCATTTGCGCAGCGCCTGACGCGCCTGGGCAAGGCTCTCTTCGCGACGACGCAACGACAGCAGAACCTGCAACGCAGCAATGATGGCATCGCCCGTAGTGGTGTGCTGGAAGCAGACAACGTGCCCGGAATTCTCACCCCCCACCTGCCAGTTACGCTCCAGCAGTTCGGCGATCACATAGCGGTCACCGACATTGGCGCGCACGAACGGGATGCCCAGGTCCGCCAAGGCCAATTCAAGCCCCAGGTTACTCATCAGCGTACCGACGACACCACCTTGCAGCTTGTTACGCTCATGCAGGTCGCGGGCAATGATGAACAAAAGGTCGTCCCCATCAACGATCGCCCCCGTGTGGTCCACCATCAGCACACGGTCACCATCACCATCGAAGGCAATACCCAGGTCAGCATGCTCGGCAAGGACGGCGGCCTGCAGTTGCTCCATATGCGTGGAGCCGCAGTTGTCGTTGATATTCAGCCCGTTCGGCTGGGCCGACAGAACGGTCACGTCCGCCCCCAACTCCTTGAATACGCTTGGCGCCACTTTATAGGTCGCACCATGGGCGCAATCGACCACAATCTTCAAACCGGCGAAATTGGTGCTGCTCGGCACACTGCTCTTGCAGAATTCGATATATCGACCCGATGCGTCGTTGATACGCGACACCTTGCCCAACCTGCTGGACTCAACCACCGTCATCGGCGCATCCAGCAGCTCTTCGATCATCAACTCGATCTCATCCGGCAGCTTAGTGCCCTGACCCGAGAAGAATTTGATGCCGTTGTCGTCATGGGGGTTGTGCGAGGCACTGATCACAATACCGGCTTCAGCGTGAAAGGTGCGCGTCAGGTAGGCGATCGCCGGGGTCGGCATAGGGCCCAGCAGCATGACATCGGCACCCGCGGCGGACAGGCCTGCCTCCAGTGCGGACTCAAACATGTACCCTGAAATACGGGTGTCCTTGCCCACCAGGATGCGACACGCCCCCATACTGCGGAACGCCATACCCGCCGCCCAACCCAGCTTGAGCATGAAATCAGGAGTAATCGGAAATTCGCCGACCCGACCACGGATACCGTCGGTGCCAAAGTATTTTTTAGTCATAAGTGCTCCATCATTCTTATTCGGCTGATTCTACCGCAGCAATCATGCGCACCACATCCACCGTCTCGGCGACATCATGCACACGCAAGATACGCGCGCCCTTGCTGACTGCAAGCGCCGCCAGTGCAAGACCACCATACAGGCGCTCACCCACCGGACGATTCAGCGCCAGCCCTATCATGCTCTTGCGCGAAACGCCGACCAAAAGAGGCCGACCAAGCGCATGCAGGGATTCCATATGCTTGAACAGGCTTAGATTGTGCTGCAGGGTTTTAGCAAAGCCGAAGCCGGGATCGAGGATGATCTTTTCCGCGGCAATCCCCGCGACAGCACACTGAGCGACCCGCTCAGCGAGAAAACCACACACCTCGCCAACAAGGTCCTCGTAATGAGGGCTGTCCTGCATGTTGCCGGGCTCTCCCAGCATATGCATCAGGCACACCGGCAAACCGGTAGCGGCAGCGGCATCGAGGGCACCGTCACGCTGAAGAGAGCGCACATCGTTGATCAACCCCGCTCCCAGTCGCGCAGTTTCGCGCATCACGGCCGGGGTTGAAGTATCAACAGAGATGATCACATCCAGCTCGCGCGCAATGCGCTCGACTATCGGCGCCACCCGCTCCAGCTCCTCCAAGGGAGAAACGATGCGAGCGCCAGGTCGGGTCGATTCACCACCGACATCAATGAGCGTCGCTCCCGCAGCCACCATTGCCGCAGCGTGACGCAACGCAGCATCGAGCTGGCTGAAGCGGCCGCCATCGGAAAAGGAGTCAGGGGTTACGTTAAGAATGCCCATGACATGTGTATGGGCCAAATCAAGAACCCGGTTGCCGCAAGGCAACCGGGTGGAGGACAACGCAGAAGTCATTTCAAACCTTAGTGGTCGGCTGCCGGGCCGCCGATTGGGGTTTCAGGGCGCTCGTTCTGAACCACTGGCGGAGTGCCAGAGGTGCCCGAACCGCCTTCCCAATCGCGAGGCTCGCGGGGTGCGCGACCGGCCATGATGTCATCGATCTGGTCGGCATCAATGGTCTCGTACTTCATCAGCGCATCAGCCATGGCGTCCAACTTGTCGCGGTTGTCAGTCAGGATTTGCTTGGCCGTGCCGTAGCACTGGTCAATGATGCTGCGCACTTCGGAGTCAATCAGCTTGGCTGTCTCACCCGAGAAGCTGGCGCTTTGACCGCCACCGCCACGACCCAGGAACACTTCGCCTTCTTCCTCGGCATACATCAGCGGGCCGAGTTTTTCCGACAAGCCCCACTTAGTCACCATGTTCCGCGCGATCTGGCTGGCACGCATGATGTCGTTGGAGGCACCGGTAGTCACGCCGTCGAAACCCAGGGTCATCTCTTCAGCAATCCGGCCGCCGTACAGCGAGCAGATCTGACTGATCAGGGCGCGCTTGGAAAGGCTGTAGCGGTCCTCTTCCGGCAGGAACATGGTGACACCCAGCGCCCGCCCCCGAGGAATGATCGACACTTTGTAGACCGGGTCATGCTCAGGCACAACGCGACCGACAATGGCGTGACCGGCTTCGTGATAAGCGGTGTTCTGTTTCTCTTTCTCGGACATGACCATGGATTTGCGCTCGGCGCCCATCATGATTTTGTCTTTGGCCAATTCGAACTCTTTCATCTCCACGATGCGCTTGCCGGTACGGGCAGCGAACAACGAAGCCTCGTTGACCAGGTTGGCCAGGTCAGCACCCGAGAAACCTGGCGTACCACGGGCAATCACGGCCGGAGCCACGTCATCGCCCATGGGCACCTTGCGCATGTGCACTTTCAGGATCTGTTCGCGACCACGGATATCCGGCAGGCCAACCACAACCTGGCGGTCGAAACGGCCTGGACGCAGCAAGGCAGGGTCCAATACGTCCGGACGGTTGGTTGCAGCGATGACAATGATGCCGTCGTTCATTTCAAAGCCGTCCATCTCAACCAGCAACTGGTTAAGGGTCTGCTCACGCTCATCATGACCGCCGCCCATGCCGGCACCACGATGGCGACCAACGGCGTCGATTTCATCGATGAAGATGATGCAAGGCGCATGCTTTTTAGCCTGCTCGAACATATCGCGAACACGGCTGGCACCCACACCCACGAACATCTCGACGAAGTCAGAGCCGGAAATAGTGAAGAACGGCACCTTGGCTTCGCCGGCAATTGCCTTGGCGAGCAGGGTTTTACCGGTACCTGGTGGCCCCACCATCAAGACGCCGCGAGGAATGCGGCCACCCAGACGCTGGAACTTGCCCGGGTCGCGCAGGAACTCGACCAACTCACCTACTTCTTCCTTGGCTTCGTCGCAACCGGCAACGTCAGCCAGGGTGGTCTTCACCTGATCTTCGGAGAGCAGGCGCGCCTTACTCTTGCCGAAGCTCATCGGCCCGCCCTTGCCTCCCGCGCCGCCCTGCATCTGGCGCATGAAGAACATGAACACGGCGATGATCACCAGGATCGGGAAGCTGGCTACCAGCAATTGGGTCCAGATACTTTGCTGCTCAGGCTGCTTACCTTCGACAACCACGTGGTTATCCACCAGGTCGCCGATCAGGCCATTGTCCTGGATTGCCGGACGAATGGTCTTGAAGCTGTCGCCATCGTTGCGTTTACCGGTGATCACATAGCCATCAACCGCTACGCGCTCGACCTTGCCATCCTTAACTTGCTGGATGAAGTCGGAATAGTTGAGGGTCTGCGGCTCGTTAGGGCTGGAGAAGTTGTTCATCACCGTCACCAGGACTGCCGCGATGATCAACCACAGGATCAGATTCTTTGCCATATCGTTCAATTAACTACCCTCTGAAGCAAGCTCCGCTACTGGCGCGCGCTTCGCATGATATTCACCGGCCTAACTTACTACATTACCTACAACACTGGCAGGCGCCGTCTGTAACCCTTTGTGAAACTTTGACTACACAATATTCGTAAAGCTTCGTGACGAAAGCGATATAAAAAAACCTATCGCCCTCCTCGAATTCCTCAAAAGCGCTCTTCACTCGCCGCGCCTTCGACGCCGCGGAAGCCGCGGCACAGCAGGTATTGCTCTCTGGAACGGTCTCGGGAAGAGTCGGGCTTGCGCGTCTGCACCTTGTCGAACAACTTGCGGATGTTCTTGTGGTACTCGTCGAAACCCTCGCCCTGGAAGACCTTCACCAGGAAATCACCCCCCGGACGCAACACCCGACCCGCCAAATCCAGCGCCAATTCGCAAAGGAACATGGCACGTGGCATATCGACAGCCGGTAATCCACTCATATTGGGGGCCATGTCGGAAATCACAAGGTCTACCTGCGAATTTCCCACAGCCTCAAGAATCTGTGCGAGCACCGTATCCTGGGTAAAGTCACCATGAACAAAGGTCACATCGGGGATGCTGTCCATTTCCAGAATGTCGGAAGCGATCAGACGACCCTGCCCACCAATCAGACGACTGGTCACCTGGGACCAGCCACCCGGGGCCGCGCCAAGGTCGATAACGCTCATGCCTGGACGAATCAACTTATCCTTGTCCTGGATCTCCAGCAACTTGTAGCTGGCCCGGGAACGGTAGCCATCCTTTTGCGCCTTTTTGACGTAAGGATCGTTGAAATGTTCTTGTAGCCACTTAAGGCTGGTTTTGGAACGGGCCACGGGCCACCTCGAAAAATAAAACGGGTCGTGATTAACTGGGCGGTCCCGGACTCGCTCGGGTAAACTGGCCGCCGCTTTTTACAAGATCAGACGCAGGGGTCAGATTATGCCGCTCACTCAAGAGCAGAAGAAACAGTACAAATCCATTGGCCACCATCTGAAACCAGTTTTGATTGTGGCAGATAACGGTTTGACTGAAGGTGTGTTAGCCGAGTTCGAACGCGCACTGAACGATCATGAACTGATCAAGATCAAGGTCAATATCCTCGACCGCGAAGCGCGCCTGGCCGCCATTGCAGAATTGTGCAAGGTGGGCAAAGCGGACCTGGTCCAGGTCATCGGCAAGATGGCGCTGCTGTATCGCAAGAACTTCAGCGTCAACAAGCAGCTGTCGAACGTACATCGCTTCAAGTAGTTTTCAAATGATAAAAAGGGTCACGGGCGTGCTTCGCGCGCCCCGCCACTCCATCCCGGTGCGGGCTGTATAACCAGCACCAGGCCGGAGAACCCTAGCACAAGATAGCTGAATAGCTGCCAGCGCAACGCTTCCGGCTGCCAGACATGCACGATGCAATACATTGCACACGCATACAGCGCCATCAACAGCAGTTGCCCGCGAATATCCCGCCACAAACTCTCCAAGCCTTCAGCCTTGACCAGCACCAATGCCTGGAGCGTTACGCACGCCGCCGCAAAACCCACCAGCAACGCACTGAGTAATCCGTCGATCTCATCGATCAACAACGGCGCCAGCCCAATCAGGCCCAGCGCCGGTAACACACCAATATGCAGCAACCACAGGCCGCCGACCCAAAGCATCTGGGAGAGCTGCCAAAGCATGGCGCCCGCATGAAGCGGGCGCCGCCTTTCAGACGTGACGAACTTCAACAATCTCGTACTCGATCACGCCACCCGGCGTCTTCACGGCCACCACATCACCCTCTTCCTTGGCAATCAAGGCGCGGGCAAGCGGGGAACAGACGGAGATTTTGCCGAGCTTGAAGTCAGCCTCGTCCTCGCCAACGATGTGGTAAACCACGCTCTCATCAGTTTCGACGTTGGCGATTTCCACGGTGGTGCCGAAAATCACCTTGCCGGTGTGCGGAATAGTCGTGACGTCGATGATCACCGCATTCTGCATACGGCCTTCGATGTCACGAATCCGCGCCTCGACCATACCCTGCTGCTCGCGAGCAGCGTGGTATTCGGCGTTTTCCTTCAAGTCACCCAGCTCGCGGGCCGTACCGATGTCCTGGCTCAGCTTTGGACGTACGACCTTGGTCAGATGGGCGTGCTCCTCTTCCAGGGCCTTGGCGCCCTGGACGGTCATTGGGTATTTGATCATGCCTTCAATCCTGCGTGTAGGTCCTGCAAGCGACGCACGGTTTTTTCCGGACCGAACTTGAGCGCTTCGCAGATGGCTTCGCCAGCAGCAATGGTAGTGGTGCAGTAGATCTTGTGCTGCAAGGCATTACGACGAATGGAGTAGGAGTCCGCGATCGACTGGCGACCTTCGGTGGTGTTGATGATCAGGGTGACTTCGTCATTCTTGATCATGTCGACCACGTGCGGACGGCCTTCCGTCACCTTGTTCACGCGACGCACTTTCAGGCCGGCAGCTTCGATCAGCTTGGCGGTCCCGGCAGTGGCCACGACGTCGAAGCCCAAGTTGATCAGATCACGGGCTACGCCCGCAACCAGCGGTTTGTCGTCATCACGCACGCTGATAAACGCGGTACCGCCGGTTGGCAACACTTCGCTGGCGCCCATCTGAGCCTTGGCGAACGCTTCACCGAAGGTATCGCCCACGCCCATCACTTCACCGGTGGACTTCATCTCTGGGCCCAGGATCGGGTCCACGCCAGGGAATTTGGCGAATGGGAATACCGCCTCTTTCACGCTGTAGAAGTTCGGAATGATCTCCTTGGTGAAGCCGATTTCCTTCAGGGTCTTACCGGCCATCACGCGAGCAGCGACCATGGCCAGGGACACACCAATGCACTTGGAAACAAATGGCACGGTACGCGAAGCACGCGGGTTGACTTCGATGACGTAGATGTCTTCGCCTTGCAGCGCCAACTGTACGTTCATCAAGCCGACCACGCCCAGCTCCAGGGCCATTTTCTTGACCTGTTCGCGCATTTCGTCCTGGATATGCGCCGGCAGCGAGTACGGCGGCAGCGAGCAAGCGGAGTCACCGGAGTGAACGCCCGCCTGTTCGATGTGCTGCATGATCGCGCCGATCACCACGTCGGCCCCGTCGCAAACAGCGTCTACGTCCATCTCGATGGCGCAGTTGAGGAAGTGGTCCAGCAGCACCGGGCTGTCGTTGGACACTTTCACCGCATCACGCAGGTAACGTTTGAGCTCGTCTTCTTCGTAGACGATTTCCATCGCACGACCGCCCAGTACGTAGGACGGACGCACCACCAAGGGGTAACCGATCTTGCTGGCCGCGCGGATCGCTTCATCTTCGCTGCGCACGGTGGCGTTCGGCGGCTGACGCAGGTTCAGACGCTCAACCATCTGCTGGAAACGCTCACGGTCTTCGGCACGGTCGATAGCGTCAGGGCTGGTGCCGATAATCGGGACGCCAGCGGCTTCCAGTGCGCGAGCCAGTTTCAACGGAGTTTGGCCGCCGTACTGGACGATCACGCCTTTTGGCTTCTCGACGCGACAGATTTCCAGCACGTCTTCCAGTGTTACCGGCTCAAAGTAAAGACGGTCGGAAGTGTCGTAGTCAGTGGAAACAGTTTCCGGGTTGCAGTTGACCATAATGGTCTCGTACCCGTCTTCGCGCAGGGCGAGAGCGGCGTGTACGCAGCAATAATCGAACTCGATGCCTTGGCCGATACGGTTTGGACCGCCACCCAGGATCATGATTTTGTCGCGGCCCGACGGCGCAGCTTCGCACTCTTCCTCGTAAGTGGAGTACATATACGCGGTGTCGGTTGCGAACTCGGCCGCACAGGTATCAACGCGCTTGTAGACCGGGAAGATGTCCAGCTTGTGGCGATGTGTGCGCAGGTTCTTCTCGGTCACACCCAGCAGCTTGGCCAAGCGCTGGTCGGAGAAACCTTTGCGCTTGAGGCGGAACATCAGGTCGCGATCGATAGAGGACAGACCGAGGGTCTTGACCTTCTCTTCTTCCTTGATCAGATCTTCGATCTGCACCAGGAACCACGGGTCGATCATGTTCATGCCGAAGATGTCTTCGACGGTCATGCCGGCGCGGAAAGCATCGGCTACGTACCAGATACGCTCGGCACCCGGCACGGTCAGCTCACGCTTGAGCACGCTCATGCTTTCCGGATTGCTCAGGTCGAGCTTCTCGTCCAGACCGCAAACCCCCACTTCCAGGCCACGCAGGGCTTTCTGCAGGGACTCCTGGAAGGTCCGGCCGATAGCCATGACTTCACCGACTGACTTCATCTGAGTGGTCAGGCGGGCGTCGGCTTTCGGGAATTTCTCGAAAGCGAAGCGTGGCAGCTTGGTGACGACGTAGTCGATCGACGGCTCGAAGGACGCCGGCGTTGCGCCGCCCGTAATTTCGTTCTGCAGCTCGTCCAATGTGTAACCGATCGCCAGCTTGGCAGCGATACGCGCAATCGGAAAGCCGGTAGCTTTCGATGCCAGCGCCGAAGAACGCGATACACGCGGGTTCATTTCGATCACAACCATGCGGCCAGTGTCCGGGCAGATGCCGAACTGGACGTTGGAGCCACCGGTTTCCACGCCAATCTCACGCAGCACCGCCAAGGAGGCGTTACGCATGATCTGGTATTCCTTGTCCGTCAGGGTCTGTGCCGGAGCAACAGTGATCGAGTCACCGGTGTGCACGCCCATCGGGTCAAAGTTTTCGATAGAGCAAACGATGATGCAGTTGTCCTTCTTATCGCGGACAACTTCCATCTCATATTCTTTCCAGCCGATCAGGGATTCGTCGATCAGCAGCTCTTTGGTCGGAGACAAGTCCAGGCCACGGGCGCAGATTTCTTCGAATTCTTCACGGTTGTAGGCAATACCGCCGCCCGTGCCGCCCATGGTGAAGGACGGACGGATGATGCACGGGAAGCCCAAGCGTTCCAGGACAGAATTGGCCTCTTCCATGCTGTGGGCGATACCGGAACGCGGGCAATCAAGGCCGATGGACTTCATGGCCTTGTCGAAACGCGAACGGTCTTCAGCCTTGTCGATGGTGTCGGCATTGGCGCCGATCATCTCTACGCCAAACTTTTCCAGGACGCCTTCGCGCTCCAGGTCCAATGCGCAGTTCAGGGCGGTCTGGCCACCCATGGTTGGCAGCAGTGCGTCCGGACGTTCTTTCTCGATGATCTTGGCAACGGTCTGCCACTTGATCGGTTCGATGTAGGTGGCGTCGGCCATGTCCGGGTCGGTCATGATGGTGGCCGGGTTAGAGTTCACCAGGATGACGCGGTAACCCTCTTCGCGCAGGGCTTTACAGGCCTGGGCGCCGGAGTAGTCGAATTCGCAGGCCTGGCCGATCACGATCGGGCCAGCGCCGAGAATCAGGATGCTTTTTATGTCTGTACGTTTTGGCATGGGTTTGTCACTCAAATCCGCAGGTCAGTCGGCAAGCCGTCTTGAACAATCTTTGATGAGCCTGCGGGGGCCACCGAAGCTCGGGTCCGCCCGCAAGCCGCTCAGTCAGCGTCGCTTGGCCATCTCATTGATGAAACGGTCGAACAGCGGCGCTACGTCGTTCGGGCCCGGGCTGGCTTCAGGGTGGCCCTGGAAGCTGAACGCGCTCTTGTCGGTGCGCTCGATGCCCTGCAGGGAACCGTCGAACAGCGACTTGTGAATCGCGCGAACGTTGCTCGGCAGGGTCGCTTCATCCACCGCAAAACCGTGGTTCTGGCTGGTGATCATCACAATGCCGGTGTCCAGGTCTTGCACAGGGTGGTTGGCACCGTGATGGCCGTGCCCCATTTTCAGGGTCTTGGCGCCAGAGGCCAGGGCCAGCAGCTGGTGACCGAGGCAGATACCGAATACCGGAATCTCGGTCTCCAGCACTTCTTTGATCGCCTGGATAGCGTAGTCGCAAGGCTCAGGGTCACCCGGGCCGTTGGACAGGAACACACCGTCCGGCTGCAGGGCGAGCACCTCGCTGGCCGGGGTTTGCGCCGGCACCACGGTCACGCGGCAACCGCGCTCGACCAGCATGCGCAGGATGTTGTACTTGACGCCGTAGTCGTAGGCGACCACGTGGTAAGGCAACTCGGCCGCATCGATGGTCGCGTGGCTATCGGTCTTCAAGTCCCAGACAGTGGAGCGCCACTCGTACTTCTCTTTGACGCTGACGACTTTCGCCAGGTCCATGCCCTTCAGGCCAGGGAAGCCTTGGGCTGCGGCAATCGCCGCCTCTTCGGAAATATTGTCACCGACCATGATGCAGCCGTTCTGCGAGCCTTTCTCACGCAGGATGCGTGTCAGGCGACGCGTATCGATACCGGCGATCGCCACAACGTTGTTGGCTTTCAGGTAATCGGACAGCGACATCGTGTTACGCCAGTTGCTCGCAACCAGCGGCAGGTCACGAATCACCAGACCGGCCGACCAGACACGATCAGACTCGACATCTTCCGGTGTCGTACCGGTGTTGCCGATGTGCGGATAGGTCAGGGTAACGATCTGTTGGGCGTAGGAAGGATCGGTAAGGATTTCCTGATAGCCGGTCATGGCAGTGTTAAACACCACCTCTCCAACGGTTTGACCGTCGGCTCCAATGGCTTCGCCGCGAAAAATGCTGCCATCAGCAAGGGCGAGTATGGCTGGCTTAGTCAAGAAGACCTCCCGTAAATAAAGCCTGAAAGGGCGATCGCAGGTTGTAAAAAAGCGGAGTGACGTATGGACACGTCACCCCGCTTCTTCACTGAATTATTCTGCGCGCTTTTAGTGGACACACTAAAGCTGTAGCTTACAGAAAAAGGCTTTTTTGGTCCACCGCTAATGAGCCTTAAAGGCAGGGGAATGCGACAGGACGTCGCTTAGCGGGTAAAAACGGGGCCTAAGCATAAGCTTGGGCCCCTGTTTTAGCTACTGATTAGTGCAGATCCAGCACGTCACGCATGTCATAAAGGCCCGCCGCACGACCTTCCAGCCAGAGCGCAGCACGTACCGCCCCCTTGGCAAACGTCATGCGGCTGGACGCCTTGTGCGTGATTTCCAGGCGCTCGCCCTCGGTGGCGAACAATACGGTGTGATCACCCACCACATCGCCACCGCGCACGGTTGCAAAACCAATGGTGTCACGCGCACGCGCACCGGTATGGCCTTCACGGCCGTACACCGCCACTTTCGACAAGTCGCGACCGAGCGCATCGGCGATCGCTTCACCCATGCGCAACGCGGTACCCGACGGTGCGTCGATCTTGTGACGGTGATGAGTCTCGATGATTTCGATATCCGCCTCATCCCCCAGCACGCGCGCCGCCAGATCCAACAGCTTGAGCGACAGGTTCACACCCACACTGAAGTTGGCCGCGAAGACGATCGGAATGTCCTTGCCCGCCTCCGCCAGCAACTGCTTCTGCTCAAGCGTCAAACCGGTGGTGCCGATCACCATCGCCTTGCCCGCCTTGCGGCAGAAAGCCAGGTTTTTCAGCATGACGTCCGGCAGAGTGAAATCGATCAGCACGTCGAATTCGTCAGCCACCTGCTCCAGGTTGCCGGACAACGAAACACCGATACGCCCCAGCGAAGCCAACTCACCCGCATCCGCACCGATCAATGTGCTGCCGGGACGAACGATCGCTGCGGTCAGCCCGGAGGCCGGCGAGCGCTGCTGCACCGCCTCGACCAGCGTCTTGCCCATGCGCCCGGCAGCGCCCATTACGGCTATACGTCGCATACCCAACTCCTTACAGGTCGCCGAAGAAGCGCTTCACGCCATCGAAAAAGCCGGTGGTTTTCGGCGAGTGGGAGTCATCGCCTTCCAGCGAGCTGCGGAACTCTTCCAGCAATTCGCGCTGACGACGCCCCAGATTGACTGGCGTCTCAACGGCAACGCGGCACATCAGGTCGCCAGCACCACCACCGCGCACCGGCGCAACGCCTTTGCCACGGATACGGAACTGTTTGCCGGTCTGCGTGCCTTCAGGGATCTTGAGTTTGACGCGACCATCAAGGGTCGGAATTTCCAACTCGCCACCCAGCGCCGCATCAACAAAGCTGATTGGCACTTCACAGAACAGGTGCTTGCCGTCGCGCTGGAAGATCGAGTGCTCGCGCACATTGATCACCACATACAGATCGCCCGTAGGGCCACCTTGAGTACCCGCCTCGCCTTCGCCCGACAGACGAATACGGTCGCCGGTATCCACACCCGCAGGCACTTTTACCGACAGCGTCTTGTACTCTTCGACACGACCTTCGCCGTGGCAGGAGTCGCACGGGTCGGAAATGATCTTGCCCTGGCCATGGCAACGCGGGCAGGTCTGCTGCACCGAGAAGAAGCCCTGCTGCATGCGGACCTGGCCGATACCGCCACACGTCGGGCAAGTGATCGGCGAGGAGCCTTTCTTGGCACCCGAACCATCGCACGGCTTGCAGTTGACCAGCGTCGGCACACGGATATTGACGCTGGTGCCGCGCACGGCTTCTTCCAGGTTCAACTCCAGGGTGTAGCGCAAATCACTGCCACGCTGGGCGCCGCCCCGCTGACCACCCCGGCCACCGCCGAAAAAGTCGCTGAATACGTCACCGAAAATATCGGAGAAGTTCTGGCCGCCAAACCCGGCACCGCCACCGCCCATGCTCGGGTCGACCCCTGCGTGACCGTACTGGTCGTAGGCCGCACGCTTGTTGGGATCAGACAGGCATTCGTAGGCCTCATTGGCCTCTTTGAACATTTCTTCGGATTCTTTGCTATCCGGATTACGGTCCGGGTGATGCTTCATCGCCAGGCGACGGTAGGCCTTCTTCAGGTCCGCCTCGCTGGAGCCGCGCTCCACACCCAACACTTCGTAATAGTCACGCTTTGCCATAAGTCTTTGCACTCTTAAGGACGTTCGGCCAGACCCTCCTGAGCCCTGCCAAACTCGTTGAGCCCCAATACAGGCCCGGACCCAACTCACGTCAATTCAACGATCCTGGTCATTACTACTTTTAGCCAGGGACCCGGCCAAAATGCGGTACTTCTTACTCGGAAAGCAGGAGCATTCCCGATCGTACCGCCAGCATCCGAACCTTGTCGCATGCTGTAAAAATTCGCATACCCCAGACACGCCAACGCGGGAGCAAGCTCCCGCGCGGCGACATCCTACCAGTCACCGCTTGATAGCGGTCAACCGGGCGACCAACTTACTTCTGGTCTTTGACTTCTTCGAACTCGGCATCGACAACGTCGTCGTGCTTGGCTTCAGGCTCTGCCTGTTGCGCGGCACCATCAGCTGGCTGACCTTGTTCGGCATACATTTTCTGCGCGACGGGTGCAGAAACTTTCGACAGCTCTTCGATCTTGGCTTCGATAGCGGCCTTGTCGTCGCCTTTGACGGCGGCTTCCAGGGCAACCACGGCAGCTTCGATCGCGGCCTTCTCTTCAGCCGTCACTTTATCGCCAGCATCAGCGACCATTTTGCGCGTCGAGTGAACCAGTGCATCACCCTGGTTACGGGCGCCAGCCAGCTCGGCAAACTTGGCATCCGCATCAGCGTTGGCTTCAGCATCACGAATCATCTGTTGAATTTCTTCATCAGACAGACCGGAGTTGGCCTTGATGGTGATCTTCTGCTCTTTGCCAGTTGCCTTGTCTTTCGCGCCGACGTGCAGGATACCGTTGGCGTCGATGTCGAAGGTCACTTCAATTTGTGGCACGCCACGCGGTGCTGGTGGAATCTCAGCCAGGTCGAACTTGCCCAGGGACTTGTTCTGCGCCGCTTGCTTACGCTCACCTTGCAGCACGTGAATGGTCACCGCGCCTTGGTTGTCGTCGGCAGTCGAGAACACTTGGGATTTCTTGGTAGGAATCGTGGTGTTTTTCTCGATCAGCGCAGTCATCACGCCGCCCATGGTTTCGATACCCAGGGTCAGCGGGCTGACGTCCAGCAGCAGCACGTCTTTCACGTCACCGGCCAATACCGCGCCCTGGATGGCAGCACCCATGGCAACCGCTTCGTCCGGGTTCACGTCTTTACGTGCTTCCTTGCCGAAGAACTCGGTAACTTTCTGCTGCACCAGTGGCATACGGGTTTGACCGCCCACCAGGATCACGTCGTTGATGGAACCTACGTCGATACCGGCGTCTTTCAGCGCAATGCGGCAAGGTTCGATGGTGCGCTGAACCAGGTCTTCAACCAGTGCTTCCAACTTGGCGCGAGAGATCTTCACGTTCAAGTGCTTAGGACCGGTGGCATCTGCAGTGATGTACGGCAGATTCACGTCGGTCGACATGCTCGAGGACAGCTCGATCTTGGCTTTCTCAGCCGCCTCTTTCAGGCGCTGCATGGCCAGCGGGTCACCCTTGAGGTTCATGCCGCTTTCTTTCTTGAATTCGTCAACGAGGTAGTCGATCAGACGAATGTCAAAGTCTTCACCACCCAGGAAGGTGTCACCGTTGGTGGCCAACACTTCGAATTGGTGCTCACCGTCAACTTCAGCGATCTCGATGACCGAGACGTCGAACGTACCGCCACCCAGGTCATAAACGATCACAGTGTGGTCGCCCTTGGCCTTGTCCATACCGTAAGCCAGAGCAGCTGCGGTGGGTTCGTTGATGATGCGTTTAACGTCCAGACCCGCGATGCGGCCGGCGTCTTTGGTTGCCTGGCGCTGGCTGTCGTTGAAATAGGCCGGAACGGTGATGACCGCTTCGGTGACGGTTTCGCCGAGGTAGTCTTCGGCGGTTTTCTTCATCTTTTTCAGGACTTCAGCCGAAATCTGCGGTGCAGACATCTTGTTGCCATTTACTTCAACCCAGGCATCACCGTTGTCAGCCTTGGCGATTTTGTAAGGCACCATCTTGATGTCTTTCTGTACGACTTCTTCGTCGAACTTACGACCGATCAGACGCTTTACCGCGTACAGGGTGTTGTGCGGGTTGGTGACAGCCTGACGCTTGGCCGATTGACCAACGAGGATCTCGCCATCATTTGCGTAAGCGATGATCGACGGCGTAGTACGCGCGCCTTCGGCGTTTTCGATAACTTTGGCTTTGCCGTTTTCCATGACGGAGACGCAGGAGTTGGTGGTCCCCAGGTCGATACCGATAATTTTGCCCATGATTTACTCTCCCGAAACTTGAATTTGGATGCCGCAGCAGTGGTGGCTAACTGCGGTAGCACTTAAACGCTTGACTTATAGATGGGGGCCTTACGGCGTATTTCAAGCCTGCTCATCAATAGAAGGCGAAACCGGTGCAGGTGCTTTGCTCACCACCACCATCGCCGGACGCAGCAAGCGACCGTTGAGCTGATAACCCTTCTGGAACACCTTCAACACACTGTTAGGCTCCAGATCATGGCTTTCCTGCATGGCCATGGCTTGGTGATGCTCAGCGTTGAACGGTTCGCCGCCGACTGGATCAATGGCTTCCAACTGGTAACGCTTCAGGGTGTCCTGGAACATTTTCAGGGTCAGCTCGATCCCTTCGCGCATCGGGCGGATGTTTTCGTCATCCGGGTTGGACAACTCAAGACCACGCTCCAGGCTGTCGATGATCGGCAGCAAGTCACTGGCGAATTTTTCCAGTGCGAATTTGTGAGCCTTCTCTACATCCTGCTCGGCACGGCGGCGGACGTTCTGCAGATCGGCGGCAACACGCAAAGACTGGTCCTGCGCAGCGGCCAATTGCTCTTCGAGCACCTGCACACGAGTTGCCAGCTCATCGCCGACAGCCGAATTGGCGTCTGGAGTTTGCGTATCCTGCGTCTGTTCGTCAGCCATAGTTTTCTCCTTTCAAAATCATGCGCGAACTCAACTCGCGCTTCTGTTCCGGTATATGGGGCCACAATTTTCAGGTTCAAGGGCGCGGGCGTTACCAAAAGTCTTTCCTATGACCGGGATCAATTCCTGCCTATACATTCCTCATCGCGCTAAAAAAAGCGTTCATCCAAGCAAATCGAGCTAATCATCAGGATTGTCAGCCCCGAACAAAACACTGTATAAATAACCAGACCTAAAGCCTGGGAGCGGCCGTCATGCTCGTGCACCTGTCCGTACATAACTACGCCATCGTTGAACACCTGGATCTCGAACTGGATCGCGGGATGAGCGTAATCACAGGCGAAACCGGCGCCGGCAAGTCGATCATGCTCGACGCCCTGGGCTTGACCCTTGGGGACCGTGCCGACAGCGGCGTGGTGCGCCCCGGCGCGGACAAGGCCGATATCCTGGCCACTTTCGACCTGGCGGATATTCCCGAGGCCGAGGCCTGGCTGGCAGAGCGCGACCTTAATAATGAAGGCCCGTGCATCCTGCGCCGGGTCATTACTGCGGAAGGCCGCTCACGCGGCTATATCAACGGCACCCCCTGCCCACTGGGCGACTTGAAAGCCCTGGGCGAACTGCTGATCGATATCCACAGCCAGCATGAACACCAGTCGCTGCTGAAAACCGACACTCATCGCCGCCTGCTCGACGAATACGCCGGTGCGACAGACCTTGCCCGCCAGGTGCAACTTGCCGCCCAGCGCTGGCGCCAAACGCGCCAGGAACTGGAGCGACTCTCCAATTCCGGAGACGAACAACGCGCTCGCCACCAGCTACTCAGCTATCAGCTCGAAGAGCTGGAAAGCCTGGGCCTGGGCGAGACTGAACTGGAGCAACTCGAGCAGGAACACAAGAACCTCACCAACGCAGAAACTCTGCTGGGCATTTGCCGCCAGGTGGTGGAGCAATGCAGCGAGAGCGACTCCGGTAACGTACTCAACGCGCTGACCGCCAGTCTCAATCGCCTGTCCAGCGTGAACAACGCCTCCGGTTCCCTGAGCGAGGCCACGACCTTGCTCACCAGCGCACAGATCCAAGTAGAAGAAGCCGTCGGCGAATTGAACCGCTTCCTGGATCACTTCGATGCCGACCCGGCACGCCTGCAGGAAATAGAAGAACGCCTGGACACCATCTATACCCTGGCGCGCAAACATCGAATCCAGCCCACCGAAGTGGCGACGATGCAGCAAAAGTTGCTGGATGAAATCGAGACCCTGAATGCCAACGACGAATCCATCGAGCGCCTAGGTGACGAGCTCGCGTCCTTCGCCCGCCACTACCAGGAAAAAGCACGCGAACTGAGCGACCTGCGCCACCAGGCAGCAACCGGCCTGGCCAGCGCAGTGGAGCTGGAGATCCAACGCCTGGGCATGCCTGGCGGGCGCTTCACCATTGAACTGCACGCCAGCACCAGTAACGAATTGCAGCCACATGGCCTGGAACAGGTTGAACTGCTGGTCAGCGCCAACCCTGGGCAGCCGCTCAAAGCATTGGCAAAAGTGGCCTCCGGCGGTGAGCTGTCTCGGATCAGCCTGGCGATCCAGGTGATTACCGCGCAAACCTCTCGGGTACCAACACTGGTGTTCGACGAAGTTGACGTGGGGATTGGCGGGCCGACAGCGGAGATTGTTGGCCAATTATTACGACGCCTCGGGGATCGGGGCCAGGTACTGACGGTCACTCACTTGCCACAAGTGGCCGCCCAGGGGCATCAACATCTGTTTGTGCACAAGGTACGCGGCAGTGATGCAACGCACACAGCCGTGTCCAAGCTGAACAAGTCGGAACGTGTGGAGGAAGTGGCGCGCATGCTTGGCGGCATTGATTTGACCAAGGAGTCCTTGGCACACGCGAAGAAAATGGTCGTGGCGGCGAAAGCCTGAGCAGAGCACTTTCGCTCATCTTTCCGGCTTATAGAAAGCACGAAGGCGACCCTAAGGTCGCCTTCAATCGTTTTGCAGAGCGAATCTGCAGCGATTTTTACTTTTTCTTACGGATGTACAGAACCAGATTATGGTCGACCAAATCGAAGCCATGTTCCTCGGCAATCTTATGCTGAAGCGCCTCGATTTCCGGGCTGGTGAACTCGATAACCTCATTGGTATCCAGGTCAACCATATGGTCGTGATGACCACCGTCAGCCAATTCGAACACTGCATGACCGCCGTCGAAATTATGACGAACCACCAGCCCTGCGGCTTCAAACTGGGTCAGCACACGGTAAACCGTGGCCAGGCCGACGTCCTCGTTAGACTCCATCAGCGCCTTGTAAACATCCTCGGCACTCATGTGGCGCTGCTCAGCAGAATCGAGCATTTGTAGAATCTTGACTCGTGGCAGAGTCACTTTAAGACCGGCTTTGCGTAGTTCGCTATTTTCAACCATGGTTAGCTTTCTCGCGGATGCTGCTTCGCAGCTTCTCTTAATACGGGTATGATCGGCGTTTACGTTGTCCCAGCCAAGATAGTGGAAGTCGCCCACCGATGCAAAACACCAAGCTCTTGCTAACCAGTTTCACCTTTGTGGGACTGCTCGCACTCGCCGGTTGTTCATTCCCCGGGGTTTACAAAATCGACATCCAGCAGGGCAATGTCGTCACGCAGGACATGATAGACCAGTTACGCCCCGGAATGACCCGACGGCAAGTACGGTTTATCATGGGTAACCCCCTGCTGACCGACACTTTCCATGCCGATCGCTGGGATTACCTCTACAGCCTGCAGCCAGGTGGCGGTGAACGCCAACAGGAGCGCGTCAGTGTCATCTTCAATGGCAACGACCAGCTTGTCAGCCTGTCCGGCGACTTCATGCCCGGCGTGAGTCGTGATGAAGCCCTGCTCGGCAAGGATAACGGCACTAACGTGACCGCGCCTGCGCAGGAAGGTGAAAAGCAGAAGTCGGAAGTACCGGCCAAGCCAGGCTCCCTGCTCGACAAGATCCAGAAAGACGTCGACGGCGTGGAAACAGTTCCCGTCCCGACACCACAGCCTCTGGACACCAGCCCGCAGTAAGTTTGCGCTGCTCAACAAAAAGCCCGGCATGCCGGGCTTTTTGTTGCCTGCTATTTGGCAAGCCTATGAGCCCTGCTGCTTAGCCAGCGCAGCCTTGGCCGCGCGCAGTCGACGCACCTCTTTTGGGTCCGCCAGCAACGGTCGGTAAATCTCAATACGATCACCTGCCTGCACGGCACGCACCTCAGCATCCGCAACCACCTTGCCGAATATGCCCAAAGGGCAGCCAGCCAGATCCAGCTCAGGAAACTGCGCTGCGATACCTGACGCCCGCACCGCCGCGCGCAGGCTGGTGCCCGCCGCCACCTTCATCGCCAGCAGAACCTGGCGATCCACGGCCGCATACACCACTTCAATCTCAACCATGCAGTTGTTTGGCCCGCTGGCAAAATGCATCCACCAGCGTATTAGCTGCCTGATTGAACAAGGGGCCCAGCGTTGCTCGCACGATAGGCCCGGCGTAATCAAAGGAAAGGTCCAGGCTGATTTTGCAGGCCTTATCCGTCAGCGCCTTGAATACCCACACCCCATGCAGCTGGGTGAACGGGCCTTCCTGCAGATTCATTTCGATGGATTTCCCAGGCACCAGCGCATTACGCGTCACAAAGTGCTGGCTAAGGCCGCCTTTCGCGACCCCAACACTGGCGACCATGTACTCATCACCGCTTTCCAGCACCTCGGCCTTCGAGCACCACGGCAGGAATTCCGGGTAACGCGCCACGTCGTTGACCAGGTCATAGAGCGCCTGAGCCGGATAAGGCAGCAGCGCTGAACGTTGAATATGCGTCGTCATGTGTGCGTTATTTCCACAGCTGAGCGGCAAACATCGCGAAAGAACAGCCCGATCCGCGAAAGAAAAAAACCAGAGAACTGCCCGCATTGTCCGGGATTCGTCGAACACGCTCAAGCACGCAGGTTGACCGTAGCCGACACGCTCGCAACTCCCTATAATGCCGCCCCTATGGCTAAACAAAAGAAACACCCCACAGGGACCATCGCGCAAAATAAAAAGGCGCGACACGATTACTTCATCGAACATCGGTTCGAGGCTGGTCTGGTCCTGGCCGGCTGGGAAGTAAAGAGTCTGCGCGCCAGCAAGCTGCAACTGGTCGACAGCTATGTGCTGCTCAAAGATGGCGAGGCATGGCTGCTGGGCAGTCATATCACCCCGCTGACTACCGCGAGCACCCACGTGATTGCTGACCCGGTGCGTACGCGCAAGCTGCTGCTCAATGCACGCGAACTGGAAAAGCTTGCCGCCGCCGTACAGCAGAAAGGCTATGCCTGTATCTGCCTGTCCTGGTACTGGAGCAAGCACCTGGTCAAATGCGAGATTGCGCTGGGCAAAGGCAAGAAGGAATACGACAAGCGTGATACCGAGCGCGAGCGCGATTCCAATCGCGAGCTGCATCGCGCCGTGCGCAACAAGGGCAAGGAAGACTGATCCTTGCAAACCTGTAGCCCTGGGAGACTCCCTCGGCTACAGGCCCTTGCGCCGCTCCGCACGCGCCACGCGCTGAACCTCCTGACGAACCTCCTCCAACACTTCCTGCACATACAGCAGATGACGCGTTGAAACTTCCCGCGCCTGCTCGGCACGCCCTTCGATAATCGCCAGGTACAAATCCCTGTGCTGACTGATCAGCATGTCGCGGGTTTCCGTACGCTGTTGATACATCCCCCCGATGTTGGTCACCACGTTACGTTTCAGCAGGTCGAACAGACCGCGAATGGTGTGCAGCAACACCGCGTTGTGGCTGGCCTCGGCGATAGCCAAGTGAAACCTGGCATCCGCCGCCCCCTCTTCAGCTCGGCTCACTTCATCGGAGCGGGTGTAGCAATCCTGGAGCGCTTCGAAGGCCGCCGTAAGCCGTTCGCGGTCGACCTCGGTGGCACGTAGCGCCGCGTAATAGGCGCAAGAGGCTTCAAGGGTCTGGCGGAACTCCAGAAGATCACGCTGGACCTCGGGATTATTCTCCAACAGGTGGAGCAGCGGATCACTGAACGTGGAGCCCAAGGACTCCGCCACGTAGTTACCACCGCCCTGACGACTGACGAGCAAACCTTTGGCCGCCAATTTCTGGATTGCCTCCCGCAAAGACGGACGCGACACACCAAACTGCTCAGCCAAAGCGCGCTCGGCGGGCAAGCGCTCACCCGACTTCAGCGTGCCCTCAAGGATCATGCCCTCAAGCTGCTCGACGATATCGTCGGACAAACGGCGCTGACGCACCTGATCAAACCCCATAACTCACTCTCCACCATCCCGACCACTCGCCGGGCCCTCTATTCTGGCCTATCGCCGCACTTGCAGCACCTATCAGAACGCCTTCGATTTATCCGCTCAGATCCGTCGCCTACCCACCTACGACCAAAGTTTCGCGAGCGGCAAATTGACACACCGCCCCGAAGCCTTTTAACCTAGCCCACAGCGATTGTAAATTGGTATTACCAATTATCCAAGCTGACCAAACAACAACAATCAGGGGCCACCCCATATGCAAACCTGGCAACAGCTCTACAGCCCGCTCGGCAGCCTCGGCCTGTCCGCATTAGCGGCCGTCATTCCGATCGTATTCTTCTTCCTGGCCCTGGCCGTGTTTCGCCTCAAAGGCCACGTGGCCGGCAGCATCACCTTGGCGCTGTCGATCCTGGTGGCGATCTTTGCCTTTAAGATGCCGGTGGACATGGCACTGGCCGCCGCCGGTTATGGCTTTGCCTACGGCCTGTGGCCTATCGCGTGGATCATTGTCGCCGCGGTGTTCCTCTACAAACTCACGGTCAAGAGCGGCCAGTTCGAGATCATTCGCAGCTCGGTGCTGTCGATCACTGACGACCAGCGCCTGCAAGTGCTGCTGATCGGCTTCTGTTTCGGCGCCTTCCTGGAAGGTGCGGCCGGTTTCGGCGCCCCCGTGGCAATCACCGCCGCACTGCTGGTCGGCCTCGGTTTCAACCCGCTGTACGCCGCGGGTCTGTGCCTGATTGCCAACACCGCACCGGTGGCCTTTGGCGCATTGGGTATCCCGATCATCGTTGCGGGTCAAGTGACCGGCATTGATGCGTTCAAGATTGGCGCCATGACCGGTCGCCAACTGCCGCTGCTGTCGCTGTTCGTGCCGTTCTGGCTGGTGTTCATGATGGACGGCCTGCGCGGCGTGCGTGAAACCTGGCCGGCGGCGCTGGTAGCGGGCTTGAGCTTTGCCATCACCCAGTACTTCACGTCCAACTTCATCGGCCCTGAACTGCCGGATATCACCTCGGCCCTTGCCAGCCTGATTTCCCTGACCCTGTTCCTGAAAGTGTGGCAACCCAAGCGCACCGCTGGCGCACAGATTGCCGGCGCCACTTCCAGCGCGGCAGTCACCGCCAGTGCCGGCGGTTTCGGCCTGCCACGCAACACGGTTGTCTCGCCCTACAGCCTGGTGCAGATTTTCAAGGCCTGGTCACCGTTCCTGATCCTTACCGTGCTGGTGACGATCTGGACGCTCAAACCGTTCAAGGCGATGTTCGCCGCCGGCGGCTCGATGTACAGCTGGGTGTTCAACTTCGCGATTCCGCACTTGGACCAAATGGTGATCAAGGTCGCACCCATCGTGACCAACCCCACCGCGATCCCGGCTGTGTTCAAGCTGGACCCGATTTCCGCGACCGGCACCGCGATTTTCTTCTCTGCATTGATCTCTATGCTGGTGCTAAAGATCAACATTAAAACTGGTCTTACCACTTTAAAAGAGACTTTCTATGAACTTCGCTGGCCCATCCTGTCCATTGGCATGGTGTTGGCGTTCGCATTCGTCACCAACTACTCCGGCATGTCGTCGACCATGGCGCTGGTATTGGCCGGCACCGGTGCAGCCTTCCCGTTCTTCTCGCCTTTCCTCGGGTGGCTGGGCGTTTTCCTGACAGGTTCTGATACCTCGTCCAACGCCCTGTTCAGCTCGCTGCAGGCCACCACTGCGCATCAGATCGGCGTGAACGACACGCTGCTGGTCGCGGCGAATACCAGCGGCGGCGTCACCGGCAAAATGATCTCGCCTCAATCGATCGCCGTGGCGTGCGCCGCCACTGGCCTGGTAGGCAAGGAATCCGACCTGTTCCGCTTTACCCTCAAGCACAGCCTGTTCTTTGCCACGATCGTCGGGCTGATCACCCTGGCCCAGGCTTACTGGTTCACCGGTATGCTGGTGCACTGAGACCTGCACGCAATAGGGTAAGAATCGACGCCGGATACGATTCCGGCGTCAGCTATTTCTGGAGGACCGATGAGCCTGCCTGCTGCTTTCCTGAGCGACGTCGCACACTTGATCCCGAAAGATCGGCGTTTCGACGACGCGCTTTCCACCCTCGCTTTCGGCACCGACGCCAGCTTTTACCGACTGATCCCACAGTTGGTGATCCGCGTGGAATCGGAGGACGAAGTCGTTACGCTGCTGCAACTCGCTCAGCGCGACCGCGTACCGGTAACCTTCCGCGCTGCGGGCACCAGCCTGTCCGGGCAAGCCATCAGCGATTCAGTGCTGATCGTACTGGGCGACAACTGGAACGGCCGCGAAATCCGTGGGCAAGGCACACAAATCCGCCTGCAGCCCGGTGTCATCGGCGCTCAGGCGAATGCGTGGCTGGCACCGTTCGGGCGCAAGATCGGGCCGGATCCGGCGTCGATCAACGCCTGCAAAATTGGCGGCATTGTCGCCAATAACGCCAGCGGCATGTGCTGCGGCACGGCGCAGAATACCTATAACACCTTGGCCGGGATTCGCCTCGTACTGGCTGATGGCAGTCGCGTGGACACCGAAGACGCGGCCAGCGTGAAGGCGTTTCGTGAACAGCACGGGCCGCTGCTTGAACGCCTGGCGACACTGGGCCGCGAGACCCGGGCGAATGCTGAGCTGGCGGCAAAAATACGCCACAAATACCGTCTGAAAAATACCACCGGGCTGTCACTCAACGCCTTGGTGGATTTTGATGAGCCACTGGATATCCTCAGCCACCTGCTGGTGGGCTCCGAGGGCACCCTTGGTTTTATCAGCGCGGTCACCTACGACACCGTGATCGATCACCCGAACAAAGCATCGGCGTTGATTGTGTTTCCGGACGTTGAGACCTGCTGCAACGCAGTGAGCGTCCTTACAACCCAACCGGTCTCGGCCGTCGAGCTACTGGACCGTCGCAGCCTGCGCTCGGTACAGAACAAGCCGGGCATGCCCGCGTTCGTACAGCAGCTATCGGAAACTGCCTGCGCCCTGTTGATCGAATCCCGCGCGGCGTCGTCGTCCTTGCTGCATGAGCAACTGGCGCTGATCATGGCCTCCCTCGCCCGATTCCCGGTAGAGAAGCAGGTCGATTTCACCGAAGACCCCGTGGAAAACGCCCGCCTGTGGGCAATCCGCAAAGACACCTTCCCAGCCGTCGGTGCCGTGCGCAAAACCGGCACCACCGTGATCATCGAGGACGTGACCTTCCCGGTTGAGCAACTGGCAATCGGCGTCAACCGCTTGATCGAACTGTTCGACAAACATCACTACGACGAAGCCATACTTTTCGGACACGCACTGGAAGGCAATCTGCACTTCGTGTTCACTCAAGGCTTCAACAGCGCGGAAGAAGTCACGCGCTACCAAGCGTTCATGGACGACGTGGCGCAATTGGTGGCGGTGGAGTTTGGGGGCTCGTTGAAAGCCGAACACGGCACCGGCCGCAATATGGCGCCGTTTGTCGAGCTGGAATGGGGCAGCGACGCCTATCAATTGATGTGGCAACTCAAGCGGCTACTCGACCCCAACGGCATCCTCAATCCGGACGTGGTGCTCAGCGAAGACCCACACATCCACCTCAAGCACCTCAAGCCGCTGCCCGCCGCCGATGAGCTTGTGGATAAGTGCATCGAATGCGGCTTCTGCGAGCCGGTGTGCCCGTCGAAAGGCCTGACCTTGAGCCCACGCCAACGCATCGTGATCTGGCGCGATATCCAGGCAAAAAAACGCGCCGGTGTCGACACCACTGAGCTGGAAGCCGCCTATCACTACCAGGGCATCGACACCTGCGCTGCCACCGGCCTGTGCGCCCAACGCTGCCCCGTGGGAATCAATACCGGCGACCTGGTGAAAAAACTGCGCAGCCGCGACGCCGACCGTACGAAAACGGCCGAATGGCTCGCCACTCATTTCGCCACTGCACTGCAAGGCGCGCGCTTTACGCTGCATGTGGCCAATGGCGCGCGCATGCTGCTGGGCGCACCTCGCCTGGCGAAGCTGTCGGCCAGCGTGACCAAGCTGTCCAAGGGACAGATTCCGCAATGGACCCCTGCCATGCCGCAGCCGGAAAAAGCCATTCGCTTCAGCCCGGCCGTGACGGACGAGCGGCCACGTGTGGTCTACCTGGCCGCCTGCGTGTCACGCGCCATGGGCCCGGCGGCGGGGGATAAGGAACAGATGTCGCTGTATGACAAAACCCGCAATCTGTTGGAAAAAGCCGGTTACCAAGTCGTGTTTCCCGACAATCAGGACAGCCTGTGCTGCGGCCAGCCTTTCGCCTCCAAAGGCTATGCCGAACAGGCCGAACACAAGCGCCAGGAACTGATCGGTGCGCTGCTGCACGCCAGCCGTGGAGGGCTCGATCCGATCTACTGCGACACCAGCCCCTGCACCCTGCGCCTGGTACAGGACCTGGGCGAAACCCGCCTGGATCTTTACGACCCCGTGCGTTTTATCCGCACCCACCTGATGGATCGCCTCGACTTCACGCCCCAGGAAGCGCCGATCGCCGTGCACGTCACCTGCAGCACCCAGCACCTGGGCGAAAGCCAGGCCCTGATCGACCTGGCCCGACGCTGCTCCAACACCGTGGTCATCCCGGAGGGCATTCATTGCTGCGGTTTTGCCGGCGACAAAGGCTTCACCACGCCGGAGCTCAACGCCCACTCACTGCGCACGCTCAAGGACGCGGTGCAATATTGCAGCGAAGGCATCTCCACCAGCCGCACCTGCGAGATCGGCCTGAGCCAGCATGGCGGCATTGATTATCACGGCTTGGTCTACCTGGTGGACCGTGTCACCCAGGCTCGCGCACACTGATCCAGCAAAAATGATCCTGCAAAAAAACAGAACCCCTGCGCGCCAGCGCAGTCATCTGCATAGGCCTCGACAAACGAGGCTCATCCGTGATGTCGCTGGCAGCCGTTCAACGCCAGCAGCGTCGAGCCCCTTTGCGCAAGGAGATACCCTATGAAGCGTTCCGCTCTTGCTGGCTTGTTCGTTACCGCTGCGATGTTGGCTTCGCCTGTGTTCGCTGCGGGCGAGCCCGATCTGTGCAAAATCAATCTGGACAAAATCAACAACGGTAAAGCGCTGCTCGCCACTGACACCAGCGGTAAAAGCGGCGAGATCGACACCGCCGTCTCCCAGGCCAAAGCAGCCCACGCCGCGGGCGATGACAAAAGGTGCATTGAGATCACCTCGAAGGCACTGCAAGACCTGCAGAACAGCGAAAAAGGCGGTCAATAGGCTGCTCCGTCACGGAAGGCAAACCTTCGGGTTGGCCTTCCGCGACCGTTTGGCGTACACTGCACAGGCTTGTCACTCACTAAGAAACAACGAGTTACAAGCACGGGGCCGTTTAGGATTCGACGCCGGTCGCGAAACTTTAGGTGCATGCCGAGTTGGTAACAGAACTCGTAAATCCACTGTTGCAACTTCTTATAGTTGCCAATGACGAAAACTACGGCCAGGAATTCGCTCTCGCTGCGTAAGCAGCCTTAGCCCTGAGCTTCTGGTACCTTCGGGTCCAGCAATCACCAGGGGATGTCTGTAAACCCAAAGTGATTGTCATATAGAACAGAATCGCCGTGCAGTACGTTGTGGACGAAGCGGCTAAAACTTACACAACTCGCCCAAAGCACCCTGCCCTTCGGGTCGCTGAGGGTTAACTTAATAGAAACGGCTACGCATGTAGTACCGACAGCGGAGTACTGGCGGACGGGGGTTCAAATCCCCCCGGCTCCACCAATTCGAAGCATCGACAAAACCCGCCTAGTGCGGGTTTTGTTGTTCCTGGGTCTCTGAAATCACCGCCAAACCGCGCTTCGGATTTTTCCTTCAAGATGTCGCGCCCTTGGTGAACTGGTTCCACTCCACCCACCCGGCTAACCTCTCCACGTCGCTGCAAAATCAGCGACCGGGTTTAGCAGCTCGGTTAATATCAAGGCCTGCAAAGCCACCATCCGTTCAAGCGATGCTTTCAGCATCCGCTGGTTCGCATTATGGCGGCTGTGCGTGGGGCACTTTCGGGTGCGCTGGGTTCCTTGATTCCTGGCCTGCTAACCCGCGTACGGTCGCCACCCTTTTCGTTTAGCAGCGATATCTGGCGACTCCATTAATCAAGGAGATTCAGCCATGAAAAAAATCACCCCAAATCCCCCAACCACCCTCTTCACCATCGCGCCAAACATCGATCCCGAAACACTGCTGATCCAAGCCAGCGAAACCCTTGCATCGCTGGACGCAATCATCACAGACCTGGCCTTCGAACTCGACGGATTAACCCGTCAAAAACTCTTGGGTAGCCAGCAACTGGTGGTGCTGGGCGGATTACTCATCGAGCGTGTGCTCGTCACGCTGGCCTCCACCGCTGACGCGCAACCGTTCCCGACGTAACCTCAGTAGCAAATCAAAAAAGCCGAGTCGCGTGCAGGCTGACGCCGCCGATAACGGTCCAACAACTCACCCTGGCAATCACCACTTCACACTGAGCTCAGGCTTTCACCCCCCTTTCACACTTGAGCGTCTATGGTAATCCCAGCTCCTTGTGAATATCCCTTTCAAGCCCGCTTCTCCCCATCGCGGGCTTTTCTTTGTCTGCGATTTGCCATCGTCTCATTTCCCCGGCTCACGCTCTCAGCGCACCACCCAAGGGGCACATCCATTACAATTCAATGATGCACTACTGCCCTGTCTCCGAGAGACACCAGCGGCAGGCTCTGACTACAAGGACGAACGTCGCATTGAACAAAAACTCCTATGCCTACCTGATACCAACCACCATTGGCCTGCTACTCTTCGCCGCGCTGATTCTGGTCTGGACATTCATTATCTGGCCGTCTGCACATTTCAACCCGGTAGCTGAAAAGATCGCCCTGATCTCATCGCCAGCGCTTGCAATCATCTTGATGGGGTGGGGGTGGCATACCAGGAACTCCAGGTTCCTGCGCAAAAAACCGCTGGATCGATTAAAAGTCTTTTTCGGCTTGCTCATCGCCAGTGGCTTGGTGATGGATGCGCTGCTATCGGTGGTTATTCTGCTTACGAGCACGGTATTCAGCAGCTATGTGACTTCGTACGAATATGCAGCGGGAGGCAGGCATAATTGCGCAGGCATCCGGGTATTCGATACGGAAGTGAACAAACAGATTAAAATTTGCCGTACCAGATACTACGGTGAACAGGGTTGGGTAAGGGTGGAAAAACGTAGTGGACCGTTGGGAATTGTTGTAATAGACACCACGCGCCTGTGACTTCCTATACCGCCCAATAGGCGCCCCTCACTATTCTCCCATCTGTTCACGAAACGTTCAGAAACACTGACAGATACTAACCGATAGCAATGACCACTCCCCCGAGCGGTCCCCCGCCTCGGTAGCCACAACCCATGACGCGCCCCGCTCCTTTATTACTCCTGCTTGCAGGTCTGTTGTTCTTCTTTGCCCTCGGTAACCATGAGCTGCAAGGCTCCACCGAAGCCCGCGTGGCCGGCATCGCCATGGCCATGCACCTGGACAATAACTGGGTTGTTCCTCAGTTATTCCGTGAGCCCTTCCTGGAAAAACCGCCCCTGAGCCTGTGGATCGATGCCGGGGCGATTCGCCTGTTCGGCGGCACCACCTGGGCCGTGCGCCTGGCGTCGGCATTTGCCGGGTTGTTCAGCGTGATGCTGCTGTATGGCATGCTGCGCAGGTTCGGGCGACCGCAGACACTGGCGTTCAGTGCGGCCTTGATCCTGGCGACCATGGCCAGCTACTGGGGCAATGTGCGCGGCGTGGGTGAAGACTCGCTGCTTACCCTCGGCGTGACCACCGCGCTGCTGGCGTTCTACCAGGCCGTGCGGCCCGATCGTGAAGGCTCCAGCGCGGGCGCATGGGCACTGTTTACTGCAGGGATGGTGATCGCCACGCTCAGCAAAGGCGTGCTGGGCCTGGCGATGCCGGGCATTGTGATTTTTGTGTACCTGGCCATCACCAGCCTGATGGACAAGCGCCTGCGCATTGGCGATTGGCTCAAGCCTGCGCTGTTTACCTTATTGGCGTTGGTGCCGCTGGTGATTTGGTTGGGTTTCCTGTTCCAACGCGGCGGGCTGCAGGCCGTGGCCGAAGTGGTGTTGACCAACAGCGTCGGCCGGTTCAGCGGCTCGTTTGTCGAGGCCGGACACTACGAGCCGTTCTACTACTACATCGCCAAGTTGCCCGAAGCGTTCCTGCCCTGGAACATCCTGGTCTACCTGGGCCTGTGGCATTTCCGTAAAAGCCTGATGCGCAACCGCTACCACCTGTTCTTCAGTGTCTGGCTGGTGGCGCAGTTCACCCTGCTGACCCTGGCATCGAGCAAACGCACCGTGTACCTGATGGCACTCACTCCGGCCGCCGCCGTACTGGCTGCGGAATACGCACGGGTATTGCTGGACTGGCTGAAAACTCACAAACCCGCACTGCACACCCATCACAGAACCCTGGTGGGCAGCGTGTTCACCCTGGCCGTCGGTTGCTACCTGATTGCGGCCTTCTGGTTCGCGCCCAAAGCCGACGCGCACCACTCGTTTATACCGGTGATCAGCCAGGTGCAGGCATTGAAAGACGAAGGCAGGGAGGTGGTGTTGTTCCGGCCTAACGAGCGCATCGCCGGGGCCAGCGTGTTTTACCTGCTGGCCTATTTGCCGATCCTGCAAACCGAGGCGCAGTTGCACAACTACCTCAGTGCCAAGCCCGGCAACGTTGCATTGCTGGACCATACCGATGACCTGAACACCCCGGTCAAGGTGATCAAGCAGATGTCGATCAATCGCCAGCCTTACTACTTCGTGGAGGAGTAAGGCCAGCGCAGGGCATCAGTGCTTGGTGACTTTGTCCAGGTACCCCATGGCAAACGCCGAGACCACGAAGGTCATGTGAATGATCACGTACCACATCAAGTGCTGCGGATCGACGTTCTTGGCGTCCATGAAGATGCGCAGCAAGTGGATGGACGAAATCGCCACGATGGACGCCGCCACTTTCATCTTCAGCGACGAAGAGTCCATGGTGCCCAGCCAGTTGAGTTTCTCTTTGTTGTCATCGATATCCAGCTGCGAGACGAAGTTCTCGTAGCCGGAGATCATCACCATCACCAGCAAGCCACCGACCAGGGCCATGTCGATCAACGACAGCAGCACCAGGATCAACTCGGACTCGGCCATCGAGAACACGCTCGGCAGCAGGTGAATCACTTCCTGGAAGAATTTCAGCGCCAGCGCCAACAACCCCAGGGACAAGCCGAAATAGATCGGCGCCAGTAGCCAGCGCGAGGCGTACATAGCATTTTCGATAAAGCGTTCCATTGGATCTCACACAGCTTGGCTAGAAATGGCGGCGAGTATACCAGCCGCCACAAGACACCTGTCACCACGAGAAAACTGACGTGGGCGGCATCTGTAAGGGAATTTTTCTGCTAGTGTCGAGCCCAATAAATCGGCTCGATGACGTCGGACAGGAAAAACTCAGATGATGGATGTGCGATCCCCTTTGGCCAGTATCGGCCTGTGCGCGGCATTGCTGCTGGCCGGCGGCTGCTCCCCCAGCGACGAGCAGAAGCAGGCGACCCTCGAAGAGAAAACCGCCAAGTTCGAACAGTCCCTCGACAGCATCCAGGACCCCAAGCTGCGCGACGCCATCGCCGATCTGGGCGGTTCGTTGCTGTTACTGGAACGGGCTCAGGCCAAGCTCGCCACCAAGCCCATCGAAGCCGAATACGGCGAAGACAGCTTGGCACTGCTCAAGCACTACCCCACGCCCCAGGCGCTGGTGGACACCTACATCAATGGCCTGTTCGTGCTGCGCAAGACCTCCCATTCCGACTATTTGACGGACTTGCAACCGGTCTTCCCGTTCACGTTCAATACGTCTGACCAGTTCCCCTTCCCCCATGGCCTGGAATGGCAGTCGGTCACCTTGAGCAACAACAAGGTCATCCCCTTCCAGCCGGAATGGTCGGAAACCGATCCCGGCATCCAACTGAGCCCCAGCAGCTCCAACTTGACCAACCCGGATGACCTGACGGTGACCTACCCGTTCATCGACGGCATCGAGACGGAAAACAAGAGCCAGCCCCAACCCATCAACCTAAAGGGCACGGTCGAAGTGATCGCGCCGGGCAAGGTGTTGACGTTTGACCTGTCGAAAAAGGACGTGGGCCACACGCGTACCGAAGGCAATATCACCCTCAAGCTGCTGCTCCTGGAGAAAAACTACGCCGAGATCGAGCTGACCAACAGCCAAGCGTTGGCGCCGGAAGTCGGCGATGAATCGCCCAACCCGCTGCTGGTACAGGCACGGGACAGCACCGGGCAATTCCTCACGCGCTCCGGCTCGATCAATGAAAGCAGCGCGCAGGTGGCGTTCTACGAGAAACAACTGGCCGAGATGCAAAAGCAGAAGGCCTGGTCGGAGGCATTCGAAAAACAGCTTACCGATGAACAAAAAGCCTTCGAACACAAGCAGAGCAGCCATTACGCCAAGGTGTATTTCAATGGTGTGATCGACAACCTGCAGGTCAACGTACTGGATTTCTCCACCGCTACCCGCACCCGCAAGGACCTCGACCTGCCGGTGCTGCGTTTCGACAAGAACAGCCTGCAACAAACCGTACAGGCCTTGCCGATGCCGGTCACCGTGTATGACGACGGTGCCGCCAGTTGGCTCAAAGACGCGAGCATGACCGAAGAGCAGTTGAAAAACAGCGTCACCATCAGCCAGTCGGTCGAAGACGCCAGTGCGGCGCACATCGTGTTTGACCACCCTTTCACCTTCAACGACGACATGGTGGGCAGCGAGCGCAACAGCAGCGAATCACCGGTGACCTTCTTCACTGCCGACGAAAAAGGCGAACGCGGCGAGCCGATCGAATTACCGACCGAGGCCTTCGAACTGAACCCGGCGCGCGGCACCCTCACCTACGATCTCAACCTGTTTCCGGAAAACCCGGCGTATGTGGTGGGCTCGATTCCGCTGTTCCTGGCGACCATCGAGAAAGCCGAGATAGACGTGGCCAAGCTGCCTAAAGGACTGTCGCTCAAGGACAACGCGCTGGTCGTCGACCAAAAGGAATTCCCCGCCGACAGCTGGCGCTTCTACGCCAAGGACGCCAGCGGCAACTACCTCAAGGAAATCCTCGGTGTGAGCCACCGCGCCGAGGAGTACGGTACGGCGATGTTTGACGTGCATTACTTCTACGGCCAGCCGACTACCCTGGAAAGTTACCAGCGCACCGACCTGAGCACCGTGCAATACGGCTTCGAAGTCAAACTGGACAAGCCCGAGAGCAAGTAACCGGCGCCTACAGGGCCAGTTGGTCATGCCCACCGTTGAGTTGGCGCAGATGGGCCTGCATGTGCAGGCACCAGATCTGCGGATCGCCCGCCAGCTCATAGCCGTGCAGGGTCAGGCTGTCCACGATGGATTCGAGAATATTTTCCGCGACGAAAGGCCCTGGAAACGGGCCTTGGGACTTGATGGTGGACGGCTGTTCACCGGTCATTCCGGCGGCAAACAACAAGGTCCACATCCCGTTATCCCCCGCAAGAGGGCGAATGGAACATTCAATACGGGTGACCAGGCCAAAGCACTGGCGGGTGAGGCAGAGGTTGCGCGACATGGCGGCGGCCCTCGGTAGATCGGTGTTCAACCTGCGCCTGGGGCGAGGCTGTTTCTATCCAGCGACTCCTGTGGATATCCCTTGAGCTCAGAATAGAAGAAAACCACGACAAACCAAGGTTGTAGAGACCAACGGGCGTTAGCTCTACAGACCCCAGTCAATTTTTTGGCTAAGACACCCTCCGTAGTGAGCGGGCTTGCCCCGCGCTGGGCTGCGCAGCGGCCCCGAACCCAAACGACGCAACCTGTCGGACACTGCGCAGCGGTCCTATTAGGGCTGCTTTGCAGCCCAGCGCGGGGCAAGCCCGCTCACTACACAGGTCAAGTCGGCTTGGCTTCCGCCAGCGCCTGTTGTGCCAACTCTTTCTCCGCTTCTTTCAAGTCCTCTTCGCTGATCATCTCGGCAATTGCCCGCAGACGCTCTACCACGCGCGCATTGACCGTGCCTTCCGGGAACTGACCTTCTGCATCCGGCTCACCGGCATCCTCGCCCACCAGCAGGCTCAATGCCTCATCCGCCTGGCGCACCGCATAGATATGGAACTGCCCGGCACGCACGGCCTGCAGCACCTTCTCATCGAGCATCAGCGTGGCGACGTTGGCCTGGGGAATGATCGCGCCCTGCTCCCCGGTCAAACCGCGCGCTTCACACAGGCGGAAGAAGCCTTCGATCTTCTCGTTGACCCCGCCCACCGCCTGCACTTCACCAAACTGATTGATGGAACCGGTGATGGCAAAGCACTGCTTGAGCGGGGTTTTCGACAAGGCCGAAATCAAGGTGCACGCCTCGCCGAGGGACGCACTGTCGCCGTCCACGTAGCCGTAGGACTGCTCCAGCGCGATGCTCGCGGAGATCGCCAGCGGGAATTCCTGCGCATAACGGCTGCCCAGATAGCCGGTGAGGATCATCACGCCCTTGGAGTGAATCGGCTGGCCGAGGTTGACCTCACGCTCGATGTCGACAATACCGCTGCCGCCGGGGTACACCGTGGCGGAAATCCGCGCCGGCACGCCAAAGGCCGAGTCACCGACTTCCAGCACCGTCAGCCCGTTGCACTTGCCCACCGCCGCACCGGCGGTGTCGATCAGGATGACCCCGGCGAGCATGTCGTCGAGAATCCGCGCCGAGACTCGCCCAGTGCGCGTGGCCTTGGCCTTGAGTGCGCGCTCGATATGGCCGGCGTCGGTCATCTCGTCACCCGCCAGGTGGCGAATGAAATCCGCCTCGCTGACCAGCTGGAACAAGTCCCCAATGCGCGCCGACAAGCGCCCCTGGTGTTCCGCCAAGCGTGCGCTGTAAGTGGCCAGCCGTGCCACCGCATCCGAGGTCAGCGGCGCCATGCCTTCTTCCGAGGTGCGGGTTTTGAGCAACTGGGCGAACTGCTCCAGGCTTTCGTCGACCATCGGGATGTCTTCGTCGAAGTCCACCAGCACCCGGAACATCTCCTGGAAGTCTGGGTCCGCGTCCTGCAACGCGTAGTACAGCTGGCGGGAGCCGATGATGATGACCTTGACCTGCAACGGGATCATCTGCGGGTTGAGGGTCACGGTGGCCAGGCGGCCCAGCTCGCCCAATGGCGATTCCATCTTCAGCTTGCGCGACTGCAGGGAGCGCTTGAGGGCGTCCCAGACAAACGGCTCACTGAGCATTTTTTCGGCTTCAAGAATCAGGAAACCGCCGTTGGCACGGTGCAGCGCACCTGGGCGCAACTGACGATAAGTGGTGTAGAGCGCGCCCTGGTCGGTGCTGTACTCGATACGGCCGAACAGGTTGTCGTAGGTCGGGTGCGGTTCGAACACCACCGGTGCGCCACCGTTGACCGGATGGCCGACCACCAGGCTCGGGCAGTACTGTTCTTCAAGCAGCTTGCGCGCCTGGGCGTCGGTCTTGGCGTCGTCAACCAGTTGCTCGACCACGGTCTTGAGCAGGTACACCTGCATGGCTTGCAGGTAACCGCAGACAGCCGCATTTTCCGCATACTTTTCCGACAGCGGTGCGAGCAATGGCTGCAGGGCCAGGGTGATGGTTTCTTCGTTGAACTGGCGCAGTTGGTTGTTGGACTCACGCTTCCACTGCGGCAGGCTGGCCAGTTCTTCGTTGAGGCGCTCTTCCAGCTCGGAAATATCCGTGTGGAAACGCTCACGGTCGGCTTCCGGCAACTGCGAGAACTCGGCCTCGTCCAGCGCCTTGCCGTCGAGCATCGGCGTGAACGCGATGTTGGTGCTGTCACGGTACAGCGCCACGTCCTTTTCCAGGGCCAGGCGTTCGATCACGTCCAGCGCCTTGTCGTAGCGCTGGTTGAACGCACGGTCGATGGCGCTTTTGCGTTGTTGATACGTCGGGTGCTCGAAGACCGCCGGGAAAGTGGCCACCAGGTTGTCGACCAGGCCGTTGATATCGCTGATGAACGCCGCTGCGCCGCCGCCCGGTAATTCCAGGGCACGCGGTTCGCGAGGCTCATCGAAATTGTTCACATAGACCCAGTCCGCCGGGGTCTGCAGGCGCTTGCCTTCGGCCTTCAGGTAGCGTTTGACGAACGAAAAGCGGCCGGTACCCGGCTCGCCCATGACAAACACGTTGTAACCAGGGCGTGGCATGGCCACACCGAACTGCAAGGCTTCAACCGCACGTTCCTGGCCAAGCACACCGCGAAAGGGCTCCAAATCATTGGTGGTCGAGAAGCTGAACTGTTCAGCGGAGAAAGGGCGAGTCAGCGCTTCGGGCGCTAGACGCAAGCTGGCAGCAACAGGATCAGGCATCGGGCTTCCTTACATCAGGCGGGGCAGATGACGGCATTCTGGCTCCCGCTTACGCGCTCTGGCAAGGCGCGCTTGAGGGAAAGCCGTAGACGCGGGATGCGTCCTGCAAAAAAAACACGACATCGCGAATTGTTTTATAAAAACACACGGAACCCTTGGAACGTGCCTAAACTCCAAACTGCGCGGGTTGGACTAATAACCGATCCCTAGGGCGCTATGAAGTGCCTGAACCCTTGTCCATTGGTTTGCACACAATAGAGAACAAAGCTATGAAACGGATCCTTCTCGGTACTCTCTTCACCGTCGTCTCCCTCAATGCAATGGCAGAAGCACCAGGTGGCCCGAACTGCGGTTGGGGCAACATGTTGTTCGAAGGCCAGCGCGGTACTCCAGCTCACTTCCTGGCTTCCACCACCAACGGTACTTCGGGTAACGCCACCTTCGGCATGACCTCGGGCACCAACGGTTGCAGCACCAACAGCGCCCTGACTTACGGCGGCAAATCGTGGATTGCCATGAATGGCATGATGAACGAGCTGTCCGAAGACATGGCCAAGGGTAACGGCGAAGCGCTGACCACCTACGCTGTGGTACTGGGCGTTGCGCCTGAAGATCGCGAGCACTTTGCTGCCGTGACCCACGAGCACTTCCAGCAGATCTTCAGCAAGGCTGACGTGACCGCTGACGACGTGCACAACAACACCATTGCTGTACTGAAAAGCGATGCCCGTCTGGCGAAATACGCTACCCAGGCTTAAGCTCGATCCGCCCGCGTCTTTCGAGGCGCGGGTTTTATTTTTTCGACCTGTCCCCCTTGGGTCTTTTTTTTATTCCGACTTAAGTAGCCCCCATGCTCAAACGCCTCGCTTGCCTGGCTCTCTTCGCCTGCGCCCCGCTGCATGCGGCCCCGCACCTCGATGATCAACGTTTGCAGCAACTGGCCAACGACCCTTTCTGGTTGTCTTTGGGCCACTACGAAGCCGGAAAAATCAGTGGCTGGCGCAGCTATGTCAGCGACAAAAAGTTTTTCCTCGCCGCTGACGGCGCCCACCACCCGGACGCCGAACTCAAGGCCACGGTCGACGCCCTCTACGCCCCGGCCAGCCTGGGTGAAAAACACGCCCAATGCGTTTACCCCGCGCGCACCCGCTGGCTCAAGGACCAGTTGCACCTGGCCGACCTGCCCGCTGTCGACTGCAAAGAATTCAAGCAGTGGTTCAAGGACGTTGCGCCCCACAGCGCGGTGATGATCTTCCCGGCGGCCTACCTCAACAGCCCGTCGTCGATGTTCGGTCACACCCTGCTGCGCATCGACCAGGCCGACGTGCAAAGCAACAACACCGCCTTGCTCAGCTACGCGATCAACTTCGGCGCCTACATCGAAGGCTCCGACAACAGCATCCTCTACGCCTGGAAAGGCCTGATGGGCGGTTATCCCGGCCTGTTCGCGCTGGTGCCTTATCAGGAGAAGTTGTCGGAATACCGCAGCCTCGAAAACCGCGACCTGTGGGAATATCGCCTCAACCTCACCCAGGTCGAGACCGAGCGCATGGTCGAGCACGTGTGGGAACTCAAGCAGATCCAGTTCGACTACTTCTTCTTCGACGAAAACTGCTCCTATCGCCTGCTGGAACTGCTGCAAGTGGCCCGCCCCGGCCTGCGCCTGACCGAACAATTCCCGCTGACCGCCATCCCCACCGACACGGTAAAAGCCGTGAAGGACGCCGGCCTGGTCGAGAAAATCGACTATCGCCCCTCCCGTGAACGCGAGTTGCTGGAACGCGCCAAGCCGTTGGACAGCGACGAGCAACAATGGGTATTGAAGGTCAGCGACGACCAGAAGCAACTGCAGGAGCCGGCTTTCAAAGCCCTGCCCCGCGAACGCCAGGCCCTGATCATCGACGCCGCCTACCGCCTCGGCCGCTACCGCGCGAATGGCTTGGAACGCGACACCGAACGCTCCCAACGCAGCTTCGAACTGCTGCGCGCCATCAACCAGAACCCCGCGCCTGACCTGAAGATCACGCCCCCAGGCCTGCCGGAAAACGGTCACGAATCGCGCACCTGGCAAGCCGGCATCGGCACCCGTGGCGACAAAGCCTTTGGCGAATACGGCCTGCGCATGGCCTACCATGACCTCAACGACAACGCCGAAGGCTTCCCGCTGGGCGCGCAGATCGAAATCCTGCAAATGAAACTGCGCCAGTACGAAGGCAACCACTGGCAACTGCAGCAACTGGACCTGGCCACCATCCGCTCCCTGACCCCGCGCAACGCCCTGTTGCAGCCGTGGTCATGGCAAGTCACCGGCGGCCTGGAGCGAGTACCGGGCAAGCACGACGACGAAACCCTGGTCGCCCACGTCAACGGCGGCGCCGGCGGCACCTGGCAACTGCGCGACGACATGCTCGGCTTCGCCCTTGGCACCGTACGCGTGGAACACAACAACGACTTCAACGAAGCCATCTCCCCGGCGGCCGGGTTCAACACCGGTGTGCTGTGGAAGAATCCGCTGGGCAACCTGAGCCTGGAAGCCAAAGGGGACTTCTTCACCAACGGCGAAGTGCGGCGCAGCATCAGCCTGAACCAGCAGTGGGAATTGTCCCGCAACCTGGGCCTGCGCCTGAGTGCACAGCGCGAGTACAGCCATTTATCAACGCCGGTGAATGAAGTGATGCTTGAAGTGAAGTGGTATCACTACTGATCGGTAAGACCCGGCGAAGATCCAATGTGGGAGGGGGCTTGCTCCCGATGGCGGTGTGTCAGTTAAGTATCCAGTGACTGACATACCGCTATCGGGAGCAAGCCCCCTCCCACATTTGTCTCGCGTATATTCAGACGCATGGCGTTGCCCGCGCAATCAGGAGTTCCATCAACATGGCCGTTATCTGCACCAACCTCGAAGAAATCCGCGCAAACATCGATCACCTTGACCAACAGATCGTCACCCTGCTGGCCGAACGCGGCCGCTACGTATGCCAGGCCGCGCGCTTCAAAAAAGACGCGAATGGCGTCAAGGCACCGCAACGGGTTGAACAGGTGATAGCCAAGGTGCGGGGTATATCGGAGACCGTGGGTGCCAATCCCGAGGTCACTGAACAGGTATATCGAGCGATGATTGCGGCGTTTATTCAGTTGGAGTTGGCTGAGCACGCCGCTCCAACAGCCCAAAGAGAACCAGCACTTACACATACAAATTCTTAGCTTGCTTCTAACCTATTGAAAAATAGGCAGGAAATTTCGGACATTTTTTTAGCTTTTTTCAGTCAAGCCAAACTGCCTCCGACCTCATCCTCTTTAAGGGTGTTTTGGACTAGTATCGGGTGGCAATCAAATTGCCATCCCATCTATACACGGATCTGAATAGGTAAGAGGCTCACTATGGATTTCTTCGAAAAGCTAACCAGTTTGGCAGCAAAAGTTCGGCTACAAGGCCCTGCCATTCAAACAGAAGAAGCGACAAAAAATGCTTTCGTAATGCCTTTCATCAACACCGTGTTGGGCTACGACGTATTTGATCCACAGGAAGTAACGCCAGAATTTGTCTGTGATGTAGGGACGAAGAAAGGTGAAAAAATAGATTACGCGATCATGAAAGAGGGTGAAGTCCAAATACTCATCGAATGCAAAAAAATTGGTGAGTCATTGAGCATCAACCATGCCTCACAGCTTTTTCGGTATTTTCATGTTACGAGCGCAAGGATCTCAATTCTCACCAACGGCCAGGTCTACAGGTTTTTTACCGACTTGGACGCCCCCAACAAAATGGACGAGAAGCCATTTCTAGAGCTGGACCTGCTGGATATTGACGAGTACGCGGTACCGGAGTTGGTCAAACTCACCAAGTCGGCTTTCGATGTTGACTCCATCATCAATGCAGCCGGAGAGCTGAAGTACGTCAGCCAGCTTAAAAAGCTCATTGGCAGTCAGGTAAGCAAACCAGAAGACGACTTCGTGAAGTTCTTCGCATCCCGTGTTTACGAGGGTGTCATCACGCAAAAAGTGCGTGAGCAATTTTTTGAACTGACCCGAAAAGCGTTAGCGCAATTTCTGAACGACCAGATCAACGATCGGCTGAAGTCGGCGATGAGTGGCGCGATCCAACCGACAATGGCATCAATCCCCATCGCGAACAGCGCGAATGCAGATGCGCAGGACAGGGACGAGTCCGAAGATAAGATTCTAACTACGCTTGAAGAACTGGAGGGTTACCACATCGTTCGCGCCCTCGTCCGATCCGTAGTCGATGCAAAACGCATCGTTCAACGAGATACCCAGAGCTATTTTGGGATATTGCTAGACGACAATAACCGCAAGCCCATCTGCCGACTTCACTTCAATCGAAGCCAGAAGTACATCGGGATATTCGATGAGGAAAAAAATGAGACCCGACACGCTATTTCATCTATCGATGAAATTTACGAGTATGCGGATCAACTGAAAAAAACTGTGGGCTATTACGACTGACAGTCGCGCCTGGATGGCCGGAGTCATCGATAAACCTCGTGGTGAACAGGCCTGCCCTGCGCAGGGCAAGCCTGCTCACCACAAAGGCAGTGCCAACCTATTATGCTGCTGGCGTCATCGCTTGGGTCAGGTCATCCACGACTGCCTTGCCCATCTCGCACAGATAGTGAGCGGCCCAGGCGTATTGCTCACCACGCACATCCATGGCGGCTTCCATGGCGAGTTTCTTGGAGTAAAAAAGCAGGGTGGAGGCGTGCTCCAGTGCTTGATCAATCGGGATGCCGGAATTGACGCGGAACAGAGGTTTCTCGTTTTCGCCGTAGTCGCCAAATGTGACGACGCCGAGGGTGGTGATTGAGGACAGGGGTGGGTCGGGGACGACGTTAGACATGGTGTACCTACTAAGTGAGATAAGGGACCACCACAGCACGTCGCTAAACATAAAGGGTGGCAGCTGTACGCGGGTTAGCGAACCGGTCACCTAGACACCCGGCAGATCAGAAGATCTCCCGCGCACAGCCGCCATAACACGATATCGATAGGCGCGAAAAACGCCTGCCAAGTGTGCAAAGAGGATGAGTCTTAGTGATTCGAGTCGCTAAACCCGGTCGCTGCTTTCGCAGCGAAGCCAGGAGACTAGTGACCCAAACTCTAAGGCACAATAGGCCAGAGATTGTCTAGGAAACGTCCTGCAATTTAAAGGGAATCGTCGTTGATGGCCCTTTAACACACCTTTCTCACGCGCCTTTCACACCTCCTCGACAAATCCCCTTCTAGACTCTCCCTATCAGCCGTGAAACGGCCAGGGAGTACGCCATGTGGCGGTCTGCGGTATTGCTGTGTGTGTGGGTGGGGCTGTCGGGTTGCCAATCGACCCATCAGGATTTACTGGCCAAAGGTTACCCACCGGCCTTTGCTGATGGTTTTGACGATGGCTGCGGCAGTGGTCGCCAAGCGGCTGGCGTCATCAGCGGGGAGTTTCGCAAGAACGTGCCGCGTTATCTCAAAAACCGCGAATACGCCGAAGGCTGGGAAGATGGTTTTCGCCAGTGCAAAGCCATGCGTGAGAATGAAGAGCTGCGTGACTACAAAGACAATCACTGGGACGACCGCGACCGCGCCTGGCAGCACGAGAAAGACCGCGACGCAGCCCGGGCCTATCGCTCGCAATAGGTCGTTTTCAGACATCCATCGAAACTAAAGCGCGGCGACCATGGCCCAAGCTCCATAGAGGGAGAACGTCATGAGCCGAGCTTTTGTAAACGAAGACAACGCCGCCGCCCAGGCCGACCAGCCGGTGGAGCGCCAGGTCAGTGAGCAGCCCAACCGCCTCACCGCGCAAGGGCTGGCGCAGTTGCAGGCCAAGGTTGCGCAGTTGCAGCACGCATACAGCATCGAATCCGCCAAGGGCGATAAACAGCGCCAGGCTGACCTTGAACGGGATTTGCGTTACTTCAATCAGCGGCTGCAAAGCGCCCAGGTCGTGGCGCCGGCCACCTCCACCGACAAGGTGCAGATCGGCAGTTGGGTGACCTTCGCCAACGAACAGGACGAGCAGCAGCGCATCCAGTTGGTTGGCGAAGACCAGGCCGATGCCAACGCCGGTTTGATCAACTGGGGCTCACCCCTGGGCCGCGCATTGCTGGGCGCTCAGGTGGGCGACGAGGTGCTGTGGCAGCGCCCCGTCGGCGATCAGTTGATCGAAGTGCTGCGCATCGAGCCCGAGGTTTAGACGATGCCTTGGGCCAACATCGCGTCGGCGACTTTCACAAAGCCCGCGATGTTCGCGCCTTTGACGTAGTTGACCCGGCCGTTTTCCTCACCGTAGTGCACGCAGGCATGGTGGATCGATTGCATGATGTTGTGCAGCTTGCTGTCCACTTCGCCAGCGGTCCATAGCAGGCGCATGGCGTTCTGCGACATTTCCAGGCCACTCACGGCCACGCCGCCGGCGTTGGATGCTTTGCCGGGCGCGAACAGAATGCCCGCGTCGATAAAGATATCCACAGCCTCCAACGTAGTCGGCATGTTGGCGCCTTCGGCCACGCAGAGGCAACCGTTGCGCAGCAGGGTGCGGGCGGCTTCGGCGTCGAGTTCGTTCTGGGTGGCGCAAGGCAGCGCGATATCACAGGCCAATTCCCACGGGGTTTTACCGGCGCGGAATTCCAGGCCGTAACGCGCGGCCAATTCGCTGATGCGACCACGCTGGACGTTTTTCAACGCCAGCAGGGCTGACCATTGCTCCTCGGTCAAACCGCTTTCGGCGTACAGGGTGCCTTCGGAGTCGGAGAGGGAAATCACTTTGCCACCCAGGTCCATGACCTTACGCGCCGCGTACTGCGCGACGTTGCCGGAGCCGGATACCGCCACGCGCTTGCCTTCCACCCGCTGGCCATTGCGCTTGAGCATTTCTTCGGCGAAGTACACGCAGCCGAAACCCGTGGCTTCGGGCCGAATCAGGCTGCCGCCGTAGGTCATGCCCTTGCCGGTCAGCACGGAGGTGAACTGGTTGCTCAAGCGTTTGTACTGGCCGAACAAAAAGCCGATCTCGCGCGCGCCCACGCCGATATCGCCGGCCGGTACGTCCACATCTGCGCCGATATGCCGGTACAGCTCGCTCATGAACGCCTGGCAAAAGCGCATGACTTCGGCGTCGCTCTTGCCCTTGGGGTCGAAGTCGGAGCCGCCTTTGCCGCCGCCCATCGGCAGTGAGGTCAGGGAATTCTTGAAGGTTTGCTCGAAGGCGAGGAACTTCAACACGCCCAGGTTCACCGATGGGTGGAAGCGCAGGCCGCCTTTGTACGGGCCAATGGCGCTGTTCATCTGGATACGGAAACCGCGATTGACCTGGACCTTGCCGTGATCATCCACCCAAGACACCCGAAAGGTGATCGCGCGTTCCGGCTCGCAGAGGCGCTCCAGGATGCCCGAGGTCAGGTAGTGGGGGTTGGCTTCAAGAAAAGGCCACAGACTACGTAGGACTTCTTCTACGGCCTGGTGGAATTCTGGCTGGTCAGGGTCGCGTTTCTTGAGGCGGGCAAGGAAAGATTCCACGGATTCGATCATGAAAAGTCTCGGCAGATTGATTGTTTTTAAATGAGATTGAGCCGGACCTTAGCAACTCGAATCGCACCTGAAAAGCGCAAAATGTCGCCTTTGTGAATTTAAATGGTGCATTTGATATAAATAAACGCGCTTATTCGCACCAAAAAAGGGATTTAAACTCAGGGTGCGCACCAATAGTTAGACCGCCTTCGCGAGCAAGCCCGCTCCCACATTTGATAGGGTTCCAACGTTGGAATGCGATCACATGTGGGAGCGGGCTTGCTCGCGAATGAATCCACCTCGGTCTTCCAGAAAAGACGCAAAAAAAACGGAGCCCGAAGGCTCCGCTCTTTCTCACCACCCACCCAGATCAGGCGAGTTTTTTGTGGCGTACACGGTGCGGCTGGGCAGCGGCTTCGCCCAAACGCTTTTTACGGTCCGCTTCGTACTCGGTGTAGTTACCTTCGAAGAACACCGCTTGGGAGTCGTCTTCGTACGCCAGGATGTGGGTCGCGACGCGGTCAAGGAACCAACGATCGTGAGAGATCACAATGGCGGCGCCCGGGAAGTCCAGCAGGGCTTCTTCCAGGGAACGCAGGGTTTCAACGTCGAGGTCGTTGGACGGTTCGTCGAGCAGCAGCACGTTGCCGCCCTCTTTCAGGGTCAGGGCCAGGTGCAAGCGACCGCGCTCACCACCGGACAGGTCCTTGACGAACTTCTGCTGGTCGCCGCCCTTGAAGTTGAAACGGCCGACATAGGTACGCGACGGGATTTCATAGTTGCCGATACGGATCTGGTCGGAACCTTCGGAAATCTGCTGGAACACTGTCTTGCTGCCGTCCAGGTCTTCACGGCTCTGGTCCACACAGGCGAGCTGCACGGTTTCGCCGACTTCGATAGTGCCTGAATCCGGCGTTTCCTTACCCATCAGCATGCGGAACAGGGTGGATTTACCCGCACCGTTACCACCAATAACGCCGACGATCGCGCCTTTTGGCATGGAGAACGACAGATTGTCGATCAACACGCGGTCGCCATAGCCTTTGGAAACGTTCTTGAATTCGATGACCTTGTCACCCAGGCGCGGGCCGGCCGGGATGTAGATCTCGTTGGTCTCGCTGCGCTTTTGGAATTCCTGCGATTGCATTTCTTCGAAGCGTTGCAGACGTGCCTTGGATTTGGACTGGCGGGCCTTGGCGCCTTTGCGCACCCACTCCAGTTCTTCCTTCATGGCTTTTTCATGCGCCGATTGTTGCTTGGATTCGGCAGCCAGACGGTCGGACTTGGCTTCCAGCCAACCGGAGTAGTTGCCCTCGTAAGGGATACCGGCGCCGCGGTCAAGCTCGAGGATCCAACCGGCAACGTTGTCCAGGAAGTACCGGTCGTGCGTGATCGCAACCACGGTGCCCGGGAAGTCGTGAAGGAAATGTTCCAGCCAGGCGACGGAATCGGCGTCCAAGTGGTTGGTAGGCTCATCGAGCAGCAGCATGTCGGGGGCCGACAGCAGCAGGCGGCACAGGGCCACACGACGTTTTTCACCCCCCGACAGGAATTCGACCTTGGCGTCCCAGGCCGGCAGGCGCAGCGCGTCGGCGGCGACTTCCAGCTGACGCTCCAGGTTGTGACCGTCGCCGGCCTGCAGGATGGCTTCAAGCTTGGCCTGTTCCGCTGCCAGCTTGTCGAAGTCGGCATCCGGTTCGGCGTAGGCGGCATAGACTTCATCCAGGCGCGCCTGGGCGTCCTTGATGACGCTGACGGCCTCTTCGACCACTTCACGTACGGTCTTGGTCGGATCCAGGATGGGTTCCTGTGGCAGGTAGCCGATGTTCAGGTCGGGCATTGGGCGGGCTTCGCCTTCGAACTCAGTGTCGACGCCGGCCATGATTTTCAGCAGCGTGGACTTACCCGAACCGTTGAGGCCGAGCACGCCGATCTTGGCGCCTGGGAAAAAGGACAACGAAATATTTTTCAGGATTTCCCGCTTCGGAGGGACAACTTTACCCAGCCGATGCATGGTGAAGACGTATTGAGCCAAAATGTGGACCTCATGAAAAAGTGAGAACAGGCCTACGTAGCGTCATGGCGCGGTACATAGCATTGCGAATCCTCAAGGTTAACCTAAGTGACCGAGCGTATCGAAATCTATCTGTTAGATTAGCCGGCCATCCCCCCCTCAGCGGTTTCAGGAAACAACCTTCATGCTCAGCGTCATGTCTGCACTCGCGTTGCTGCTGTTAATGCCGGGGCCCACCAACACATTGCTATTGCGCTCGGGATTACTCACCGGGTTCAGGCGCGCCTGGCCACTGAGCCTGCTGGAATGCCTGGCGTACCTGGTGCAAATATCCTTTTGGGGCTACCTGCTCAGCCATCTGGGCGACAGCGCGCCATGGGGGCTCAAGCTCGTGCAGTTCGCTTCGGTCTGTTATTTGATCAGGACTTCCTACCTGCTGTGGTGCAATCCCGACGAAACACTCAACTCCGCGCCTGCAGCACGCGTATCCAAACTGCATTTCTTTTTGCTGACGCTGATTAACCCCAAGGGATTGCTGATTGTCTCGTTCATCGTCCCGATGCAGACGTTTGCCGACGTGAACCTGTATGTGCAGTTCGTCGCACAATTCACGCTGGTGGTGATACCGGTGGGCTGCACCTGGGTACTGTTCGGTGCCCGCATCAAACGAGGCGGATACGCCTGGTTGACGCCCCACACCATCAACCGCGCAGCCTCTGTGGTGATCAGCCTCTTCACGCTGGCGATCCTGACCCGGCTGGCAGACAGCCTGATCCATACCGGCAGCGCGCTTTAGTCCCCGCCAAGCGGGGCTGGCACTTTGCCACAAGTCAAGGCATGCTAGCCGCCCTCCGGGCGTCCGGCTTATAGTGCACGTCGCGCGCCAGTCCAGCCAAACCGCAGGATCACAGCTTGTCCAAAGTCACGCCGCCAACTCCCCTGCGCGCCGCTCATATTGCGCCGGGAGCGCCCCTGCACGGCACCCTCAAAGGCGCATTGGCGACGCTCGTCCTCATGCTGCTCGCCTTATTGTTCTGGCAACTGCTGGACCAGCTGCAGCAAAACCAGAAGAACCAGCAGCAATACACCATCGACTACAGCGCCGACCTGGCGGAACAGATCAGCCTGAACATGGCCCTGAGCGCAAAAATCGCCCTGAACCTGCTGCCGATGATCGAACCACCGCGCGACAGCGAACAGCAACAAGCGTTGATGCGCACCCTGCAGCGCTCGCTGCCGGAGCTGCGCAGCCTCGCCCTGCTCGCCCCCAGCGGCGCGGTGATCAGTGACAGCGCCAGTGACAGCCAGGACAGCGCCTTGCTCGAGGAGTTGGTGCAGCGCAGCCACGGCCAGTCCTACTACCTGAGCAACAGCAACGACGGCACCCTCATCTATCTATTGCTGCACCAGCCCAGCGGTGGCTCGAGGGTTTACTGGGCGCTGCGCCTGTCGCCCAATTACCTGGCAAACCTCACACGCCAGGACGGCCAGGGCCTGCGCCCCATGTGGGCCATCGAGAATCGCCTCAACCACCGCGTCATCAGCCGCGACAGTGGTATGCCGGCGCAGTGGACGTCCGCCCTCACCCCGGACGAATTGAATAAAAGCGTACTGGTCACGCCCCTGAGCAAAAGCGACTGGCAGCTGCGCGGGTTGTTCGACCGCACCGCCGTGCTGGAACAACTGCTGCCGGCGTTCATCGGCAAATGCCTGCTGGGCCTGGCCTTCTCGCTGATCCCGGTAATCGTGCTGCTGAACATGCGCCGTCGCCAGCGCCAGGTGCATGAAGGGCGGCGACGCTACCAGGATATTTTCGAAGGCACCGGCGTGGCCCTGTGCGTGCTTGACCTGTCAGGCCTGAACGCCTTCTTCCAAAGGACCCCACTGGAGACTCGCGAGCAACTGCACGCCTGGCTGCAGGACAACCCCGATGAGCGCCAGCAACTGCTCAAGGAACTGCGCATCACCGAGGTCAACCAAGTGGCGGTGCGTCTGCTCAACGTAGGCTCTTGCGAGGAGGCGTGGGAGCGCCTGATCGATGACTGCCCGCGCAACGCCACCTCCATCGGCTACCAGATCCTCGAAGCCGTGCTGACCCAACAGCACCAGTTGGAGCTGGAAATCCAGCTCAAGGACATGGCCGGTAACGAGCAGTACCTGTGGCTGGTGATGCGCCTGCCGGAGCAGCAGGACGACTCCAAGGCCGTGATCCTCAGCATCAGTGATATCACCAGCCGCAAACTGATCGAGTTGTCGTTGGTGGAGCGCGAGAGCTTCTGGTCGGACGTGGTGCGCACCGTCCCCGATCACCTGTACGTGCAGGACGTGATCAGCCAGCGCATGATTTTCAGCAACCACCATTTGGGCCACACCCTCGGCTATAACAAAGCCGAACTGCAGCAAATGGGCGAATACTTCTGGGAAATCCTGCTGCACCCCGAGGACGCCGAGCACTACCACGACTTGCGCCAGCAACAACGCCAGGTCGGCTACACCACCCAATTGCAATGCCAGTTGCGCTTTCGCCATCGCAACAACCAATGGCGGCGTTTTGACATACGCGAACAGGCCCTGGCCCGCGACAAGTCTGCGCAGATCACCCGCATCATCGGCGTGGCCAAGGACATCACCGATCAGATCGAAGCCAGCGAATCCCTGCGCGACAGCGAACAGCGCTACCGCATGCTCGCCGAAAGCATCAGCGACGTGATCTGCTCCACCGACAGCCAGTTGGCCCTCAATTACATCAGCCCTTCGGTCAACGCCGTGCTGGGCTATGACGTGGATTGGGTGTTCAAGAACGGCTGGCAGTCGATCATCGCCAACCCGCAGCAACTGACCGGCATTTATAGCCTGGTGGAACAGGTCAGCCGCGCCTTGGGCGATATCGAAGCACTGAATAAGCTGCGCGATGAGATTCAAACCCAACTGTTCCTGTTCGACTGCCTACGCGCTGACGGTCGCAAAGTGCCGATCGAGTTACGCCTGGTGCTGGTGTGGGACGAACACGGCGCCTTCGAAGGCATCCTTGGCGTGGGCCGCGATATCAGCCAGCAACGCCGTGCCGAGAAAGACCTGCGCATGGCGGCCACGGTCTTCGAACACTCCACCTCGGCGATCCTGATCACCGACCCCGCCGGTTACATCGTGCAAGCCAACGAGGCGTTCAGCCGGGTCAGCGGCTATGCGGTCAGCGATGTACTCGACCAGTTGCCGAACATGCTCACCGTCGACGAACAGCAGGAAGCCCACCTGCGCTACGTGCTCAAACAGTTGCACCAGCACAGCACCTGGGAAGGCGAAGTGTGGCTCAAGCGCCGCAACGGAGAGCATTACCCGGCCTGGGTCGGCATTACCGCCGTGTTCGACGACGAAGGCGACCTGGCCAGCTATGTGTGCTTCTTCAGTGATATCAGCGAGCGCAAGGCCAGCGAGCAGCGCATCCACCGCCTGGCCTACTACGACGCCCTGACCCACCTGCCTAACCGCACGCTGTTCCAGGACCGCCTGCACACTGCGTTGCAGTCGGCCGAACGGCAGAAGTCGTGGGTGGTGCTGATGTTCCTCGACCTCGACCGCTTCAAGCCGATCAACGACTCCCTGGGCCACGCCGCCGGCGACCGCATGCTCAAGGAAATGGCCACGCGCCTGCTGGGCTGCGTGGCCGAAGACGATACCGTGGCGCGCATGGGTGGCGACGAGTTCACCTTGCTCCTGCAACCGCGGATCAGCCGCGAAATGGCGCTCAACCGTGCGATCCATGTGGCCGAGCAGATCCTCGCCAGCCTGGTGAAACCGTTCGTACTGGAAGGCCGCGAGTTCTTTGTGACGGCCAGTATCGGCATCGCCCTCAGCCCGCAGGACGGCAACGAGCTGAGCCAATTGATGAAAAACGCCGACACCGCGATGTATCACGCCAAGGAACGCGGCAAGAACAATTTCCAGTTTTACCAGGCCGACATGAACGCCAGCGCCCTGGAGCGCCTGGAGCTGGAAAGCGACCTGCGCCACGCCCTGGACCAGAACGAATTCGTGCTCTATTACCAACCGCAGTTCAGCGGCGACGGCAAACGCCTGACCGGCGCCGAAGCCTTGCTGCGCTGGCGTCATCCGCGACGTGGCCTGGTGCCGCCGGGGGATTTCATCCCGGTGCTGGAAGAATTGGGTCTGGTGGTGGACGTGGGCGACTGGGTGATCAGCGAAGCCTGTCGCCAGCTCAAGACCTGGCACCAGAACAAGGTGCGCGTGCCGAAAGTCTCGGTGAACATCTCGGCGCGGCAGTTCTCCGACGGGCAGTTGGGCACGCGCATCGCCACCATTCTCAAGGACACCGGCCTGCCGCCGGCATGCCTGGAGCTGGAGCTGACCGAAAGTATCCTGATGCGCGAAGTCAACGAAGCCCTGCATATCCTCGACAGCCTGAAAAACCTGGGCCTGAGCATTGCGGTCGACGACTTCGGCACGGGTTATTCGTCGCTCAACTACCTCAAGCAATTCCCCATCGATGTGTTGAAGATCGACCGCACCTTCGTCGACGGCCTACCGTCCGGCGAACAGGACGCGCAGATCGCCCGCGCGATTATCGCCATGGCGCACAGCCTGAACCTGGCCGTGATCGCCGAGGGCGTGGAAACCCATGAGCAGCTGGACTTCCTGCGTGAGCATGGGTGTGACGAGGTGCAGGGCTACTTGTTCGGGCGGCCGATGCCGGCGAATCGGTTCGAGGCGCAGTTCAGCAATGATGCGCTGTTCATGTTCGACTGAAATTCTGCGGTGAGGCTACTGGCCTAATCGGGGGCAAGCCCCCTCCCACATTCTGATCTGTGAACACATTCAACTGTGGGAGGGGGCTTGCCCCCGATTAGGCACTCACAGCCACCGCCTATCCCCAGATGAGCCCCGCTTGTCCGCGACATGATGTCCTTTCATATGCCATCTAAAACCCATTGGGTTAGAATGCCCTCCTTTTCTGCCCCCGATCCTTGAGGACCGCCATGTTCAGCCGTGATTTGACTATTGCCAAGTACGACGCCGATCTCTTCGCCGCCATGGAGCAAGAAGCCGTGCGCCAGGAAGAGCACATTGAGCTGATCGCTTCGGAAAACTACACCAGCCCTGCGGTGATGGAGGCTCAAGGTTCGGTTCTGACCAACAAGTACGCCGAAGGCTACCCAGGCAAGCGCTACTACGGTGGTTGCGAGTACGTCGACGTGGTTGAGCAGTTGGCCATCGACCGTGCAAAAGAACTGTTCGGCGCCGATTACGCCAACGTCCAGCCGCACGCCGGTTCCCAAGCCAACAGCGCCGTGTACCTGGCCCTGCTGCAAGGCGGCGACACCATCCTGGGCATGAGCCTGGCCCACGGTGGTCACCTGACCCACGGCGCCAGCGTTTCGTCCTCCGGCAAGCTGTACAACGCCGTTCAATACGGTATCGATGCCAACGGCCTGATCGACTACGACGAAGTCGAGCGCCTGGCGGTCGAGCACAAGCCAAAAATGATCGTGGCCGGTTTCTCTGCCTACTCGCAGATCCTGGATTTCCCACGCTTCCGCGCCATCGCCGACAAGGTGGGCGCGTACCTGTTCGTTGACATGGCTCACGTAGCCGGTCTGGTCGCCGCTGGCGTCTACCCGAACCCGGTGCCTTACGCTGACGTAGTGACCACGACTACCCACAAGACCCTGCGCGGTCCACGTGGCGGCCTGATCCTGGCACGCGCCAACGCCGAGATCGAGAAGAAGCTGAACTCCGCCGTATTCCCTGGCGCCCAAGGTGGCCCGCTGGAGCACGTCATCGCCGCCAAAGCGATCTGCTTCAAGGAAGCGCTGCAGCCTGAGTTCAAGACTTACCAGCAACAAGTGGTGAAAAACGCCCAGACCATGGCCAGCGTGTTTATCGAGCGCGGCTTTGACGTGGTGTCCGGCGGTACTGAGAACCACCTGTTCCTGCTGTCGCTGATCAAGCAGGACATTTCCGGTAAAGATGCTGACGCTGCCCTGGGCAAAGCCTTCATCACCGTGAACAAGAACTCCGTGCCGAACGACCCACGTTCGCCGTTCGTGACTTCGGGCCTGCGCTTCGGCACCCCGGCGGTGACCACTCGCGGCTTCAAGGAAGCAGAGTGCAAGGAACTGGCTGGCTGGATCTGCGACATCCTGGCTGACCTGAACAACGAAGCCGTGATCGACGCGGTACGTGAGAAGGTCAAGGCCATCTGCAAGAAGCTGCCGGTGTACGGCGCTTGATTGCAGTTGCTTGACTAAAAAGCCCGGCTGAAGAGCCGGGCTTTTTTATGCCAATTTCAGTTTGGAATGCGCTCCCACATTTTGATCGTATTTCAATTCAGGATTGGTAGACCTTTGCAAAGCCGTCGCGAATCTTCTGCTCCGGCAATTCGTCGGCAATAAACACAATCACACTCTCCCGTGCCTCGCCTTCGGCCCACTCGGTATCCCAATCGAAACCGTAGAGCTTAAGCACACCCTGGAACACCATGCGCCGGTCTTCCCCGGCGATGTTCAACACGCCCTTGTAACGCAGCAATTGCTTGCCATGGTCTTCCAGCAGTTCGTTCATGAACTCACTGAGCCGGTCGATATCCAGCGGTTCCTCGGTACGCAGCACCAGGCTGGAAATACGGTCGACGGACGGCGCGGCGCTCACCGGGCGCAGGCTCATGCCGGCGTTGAGGTTGAAACCGCGCACATCGAGCAGTTCAGCCAAGTCAATGATGCCATGGTCCACCACGCGTATCGGCGCACGGCGGTTGATGCGCGTGAGGCGTTCGCTGAGCGCATCGAAGGTGGCGTCATCCACTAGGTCGCGTTTGCTCACCAGCAGGCGGTCGGCAAAACCGATCTGGGCCTGGGCAATGGTCTGGGTCAGGTGATGTTCAGCGTGGGCGGCGTCCACCAAGGTGATGATGCCATCGAGGATGTAGCGCTCGCGCAATTCCTCGTCGATGAAAAAGGTCTGGGCCACGGGGGCCGGGTCAGCGAGGCCGGTGCACTCGATCACCAGGCGGTCGAAGGCGATCTCGCCGCTGTCCAGGCGCTCGAGCAGCAGGTACAGGGCTTTGGTCAGGTCGGTGTGGATGGTGCAGCACACGCAGCCGTTGGACAGGGTCATGACTTGCACCGGTTCGGCGCCCAAGAGCTGGGTGTCGATACCGGCGTCACTGAATTCGTTTTCGATCACGGCGATTTTAAGGCCATGCTCGGCCTTGAGCAGGTGGCGCAGCAAGGTGGTCTTGCCGGCCCCGAGGAAGCCGCTGAGGATGGTTACTGGAATGGGAGAGGACAAAATATTCTCCTTGGAGGAATACAAAAACAAATGTGGGAGGGGGCTTGCCCCCGATAGCAGTGTGTCAGGCACTGGTATGTCACTGACACATCGCTATCGGGGGCAAGCCCCCTCCCACAATAAACCACTGCTAGCCCGGGTTACCGAGTCAGCAGCACTTGGGCCCACCCTTGCCACCGTAACGGGCCTCTTGGCGTTCCCGGAAGAACGCCTTGTAGTCCATCATCGGTTTGTCCGGGTGTTTGGTTTGCATATGCTCGACGTAGGTGTCGTAGTCGGGCATGCCGACCATCAGGCGCGCGGCCTGACCGAGGTATTTACCGAGGCGACTGATGTCATTGAACATGGTTGCAATCCTCGATCACGCGTCCGGAACAGCCTGGAACGGGGCTTCTTTATCCGTACGTTCTTTGTTGCCCCAGGCGGCGACGCCGACCTTGAGCGCATAGAACAGGATGCTGAATACCACGAACAAGAACAGCGCCGTCAGCGTTGCGTTGGTGTAGGCGTTCCAGATCACGTGCTGCATCTGGTCGATGCTCTTGGCCGGGGCCAGGATCTGACCATTGGCCAACGCATCGCTGTACTTCTTGGCCAGCGACAGGAAGCCGATCGCCGGGTTGGCGTCGAACAGCTTGATGAAGCCCGCGGTGGTGGTGCAGATCAGCAGCCAGACGGCCGGCAGCATGGTCACCCAGATGTAGCGTTGGCGTTTCATTTTGATCAGCACAACGGTCGCCAGCATCAGCGCGATACCCGCCAGCATCTGGTTGGAGATACCGAACAGCGGCCACAAGGTGTTGATGCCGCCCAGTGGGTCGATCACGCCTTGGTACAGCAGGTAACCCCACATGGCCACGCAACCGGCGGTCGCGATCAGGTTGGCGGTCCATGACTCGGTGCGTTTCAGCGCGGGCACGAAGGAGCCCAGCAAGTCCTGCAGCATGAAGCGACCGGCACGGGTACCGGCGTCGACGGCGGTCAGGATGAACAGCGCTTCGAACAGGATCGCAAAGTGGTACCAGAACGCCATGGTGTTTTCACCCGGCAGTACGCTGTGCAGGATCTGCGCGATACCTACCGCCAGGGTCGGTGCACCGCCGGCACGCGCCAGGATGGTGGTTTCACCGATGTCATGGGCCACGGCCGACAGGGCTTCAGGGGTAATTGCAAAACCCCAGCTGCTGACGGTTTGCGCCACGGTCACCACGTCGGTACCGACAATAGCGGCCGGGCTGTTCATGGCGAAGTAAACGCCAGGCTCGATCACCGAAGCGGCAACCATCGCCATGATGGCCACGAACGACTCCATCAACATGCCGCCATAACCGATGTAGCGGGCATGGCTTTCGCTGGCCAACAACTTGGGCGTAGTGCCCGAAGAAATCAGCGCGTGGAAACCCGAGACCGCGCCGCAGGCGATGGTGATGAACAGGAACGGGAACAAGCCGCCCTTCCACACCGGGCCGGTGCCGTCGATGAACTGGGTCAGTGCCGGCATTTTCAGGTCGGGCATGGTCACCAGGATGCCGATGGCCAGGGCGATGATGGTGCCGATTTTCAGGAAGGTGGAAAGGTAGTCACGCGGTGCAAGGATCAGCCACACCGGCAGTACCGCTGCAACGAAACCGTAGCCGATCAGCATCCAGGTGATCTGGATCCCGGTGAAGGTGAAGGCCTTGGCCCACACCGGATCAGCAGCAATCTGCCCACCCAGCCAGATCGAACCCAGCAGCAACAGCACGCCAATGATCGAGATTTCACCGATGCGGCCCGGGCGGATGTAGCGCATGTAGATGCCCATGAACATCGCGATCGGGATGGTCGCCATCACGGTGAAGATGCCCCACGGGCTCTCGGCCAGGGCCTTGACCACGATCAGCGCCAGCACCGCGAGGATGATGATCATGATCAGGAAGCAGCCAAACAGCGCGATGGTGCCGGGGATGCG
>NZ_JBYVMD010000026.1:0-93232 GCF_058145955.1 Pseudomonas sp. A39 | reverse complement strand
GTGTCAGTCGATTCATCAGGTGACTGATTCAGCGCCATCGGGGCCTCGGTATCTACACCACTCTGGGTATGGCGCTGGACCTGTGGCGAGGGAGCTTGCTCCCGTGGCGGGCTGGCAGACGACCAGGATGTTGGATCAGACCAGGTACATATCCGTTATTTGGGTAACGGCCACTATGGGTTCCGCTTTTACAGCGGGTCACTTTTGGAAGAGCGCCAAAAGTAACCAAAAACGCTTCGCCCCAACACTCGGCACCTCGCTCACGCTCGGTGTGCCCGTAATCCGACAGGTATTTGGGGGGCCGCCGCCACGCGCCATCCATGGCGCGGGGCGGCTAAACCGGCATCCCTGCCGGTTTACCCCCCAAATCCCTGTCGAATTCCGGCCAGCGTGTTTGACGGGGCGCCTGAGATCAAAAGCGAGATCAAGATCAAGATCAGGATCAAGAGCGGCTCGCTTCGCATCGTGGTTAGTGTTGGTTGCTGCAAAATTGTGTGGATACCTATGGCCATTGCGAGCGCCCACAAAAAAGGGGCGATCAGATCGCCCCTCCTTGTGTCACCTTGCCATCAGCCCCGACGGCGCAGTGCGTCGATACGCTCTTCCAGCGGTGGGTGGCTCATGAACAGGCGAGCCATGCCCTGTTTGATGCCGCCGTTGATGCCGAAGGCGGTCAGGCTGTCCGGCATATGCACCGGCAGGCCCTGTTCGGAGCGCAGGTGTTGCAGTGCTGCGATCATCGCCCCGGTACCCGCCAGGCGGGCCCCGGCTTCGTCTGCGCGGAATTCCCGTTTGCGCGAGAACCACATGGTGATCGCGCTGGCCAGGAAGCCCAGCACCACTTCGGCGAAGATGGTCGCCACGAAGTAGGCAATGCCACGGCCGCCTTCGTTCTTGAAGATCACCTTGTCGACGAAGTTGCCGATGATCCGCGCGAAAAACATCACGAAGGTGTTCACCACGCCCTGGACCAGTGCCAAGGTGACCATGTCACCGTTGGCGACGTGGCCGATTTCGTGGGCCAGCACGGCTTTTACTTCATCGTACGAGAAGCGTTCCAGCATGCCCTGGCTGACCGCAACAAGTGCGTCGTTCTTGTTCCAGCCGGTGGCAAAGGCGTTGGCTTCATAAGCCGGGAAAATCCCGACCTCGGGCATCTTGATCCCCGCCTCGCGGGACAACTGCTCGACGGTTTGCAGCAACCATTGTTCATGCCGGGTACGTGGCTGGGTGATGACCTGGGTGCTGGTGCTCATCTTCGCCATCCACTTGGAGATGAACAGCGAGAACAACGAGCCGGCGAAACCAAAGACCGCACAGAAAACCAGCAGCTGATTGAGGTTCAGGTCAACCCCGTTGGCCGCCATGAACCCGTTGAAGCCGAAAAGGCTCAAGGTGATGCTGGCAATCAGCACGACCGCAAGGTTAGTGGCCAAGAACAGCAGGATGCGCATCATGGTTGTAGAGTTCTCCTCATGCTTAATATGTCGCGTACTGCGGGGTATATAAGGTGCGGCATGGGGTGATTCAACCGAGCGACTATTTCAAACTGTGTCCTACAGCCAGAACGTAGAGCCTTGAAGGGATTTTCCGAGAGGGAAAAGGCCCCTTGATCGGTTCTTCGGTGCCTTGCAGCCCTGTAATTATAGGGGGCGGATGGCTTTTGCGAGTCCCGCGAAGTGTTGAAGCGAGGAAAGGGCAGAGAAGTGTTGCCAGATACTCGCTGTACGACCGACTGTCGGTCGCACAGCGCCGTTTCCATTACTGGCGATAGGACTTGAGGAAGTTGCCGATGCGACCAATGGCCATGTCCAGGTCATCCACACGCGGCAAGGTCACCACGCGGAAATGGTCCGGCCACGGCCAGTTGAACGCGGTGCCTTGCACCACCAGCAGTTTTTCCGACAGCAGCAGGTCGAGCACGAACTTCTCGTCGTTGAGGATCGGGCAGACCTTCGGGTCGATCCGCGGGAAGGCATACAGCGCCCCCATGGGCTTCACGCAGCTCACGCCCGGGATCGCATTGAGCAGCTCCCACGTACGGTTGCGCTGTTCCAGCAGGCGGCCCTGGGGCAGGATCAGGTCATTGATGCTCTGGTAGCCGCCGAGGGCGGTCTGGATCGCATGTTGGCTCGGCACGTTGGCGCACAGGCGCATGTTGGCCAGCATGTCGATGCCTTCGATGTAGCTTTGGGCGTTGTGCTTGGGCCCGGAAATGGCGATCCAGCCGGAGCGGAAGCCCGCCACGCGGTAGGACTTCGACAGGCCGTTGAAGGTCAGGCACAGCAGGTCCGGCGCCAGGGAACCGGTGCAGATATGCACCGCATCGTCGTAGAGGATCTTGTCGTAGATCTCGTCGGAGAACACCACCAGGTTGTGCTGGCGTGCCAGCTCGAGCATGCCCAGCAACACTTCCTTGGAGTACACCGCGCCTGTGGGGTTGTTCGGGTTGATGATCACCAGGGCTTTGGTATTCGGGGTGATCTTGGCCTTGATGTCGGCCAGGTCCGGGAACCAGTCGGCGCCTTCGTCACACAGGTAGTGCACCGGGTGGCCACCGGCCAGGGTCACGGCGGCGGTCCACAGCGGGTAGTCCGGCGCGGGTACCAGGACTTCGTCGCCATTGTTGAGCAGCGCCTGCATGGACATCACGATCAGCTCGGACACACCATTGCCCAGGTAGATGTCTTCGATGCCGACACCTTCGACCTGCTTCTGCTGGTAGTACTGCATCACCGCCTTGCGCGCGCTGAACAGGCCCTTGGAGTCACTGTAGCCCTGGGCGGTGGGCAGGTTGCGGATCACGTCCTGGAGGATTTCGTCCGGCGCTTCGAAACCAAAGGGCGCCGGGTTGCCGATGTTCAGCTTGAGGATGCGATGGCCTTCCTCTTCCAGGCGCTTGGCGTGCTTGAGCACTGGGCCGCGAATGTCGTAGCAGACGTTGGCGAGCTTGTTCGATTTGCTGACCTGCATGGCGATGTGATCCTGAAAATGAACGATCCAGACGGTGTGGGCACTACCGTACGTTGAATCCTGCGCAGGCCGCACCCATAAATACGTTTGAATGCCGGTAGCGCGGGTGCCAGACTGGCGTTTTGAAGAGGCGCAATCATACGTGCCGCCTGATCTATGGAAAAGATACAGATCAGGGTTTTTCAATTGCCGAGGTGTACCGATGGAAAAGCTGCAGAAAACCGTTGATGAATGGAAGGCAATGCTCGACCCAGAGCAGTACAACGTGTGCCGTCTCAAGGGCACCGAGCGGCCTTTCAGCGGCAAGTACAACGCAACCAAGACCGACGGCGTGTATCACTGCATCTGCTGCAACGCGGCGCTGTTCGATTCGACCACCAAGTTTGATTCCGGCTGCGGCTGGCCGAGCTTCTACGCGCCGATCGCCGACAGCGCGATGGTCGAGATCCGCGACGTCAGCCACGGCATGATCCGCACCGAAGTCACCTGCGCCAAGTGCGATGCGCACCTGGGCCACGTGTTCCCGGACGGCCCGCCGCCGACCGGCCTGCGTTATTGCATCAACTCGGTGTGCCTGGACCTCGTCCCGCGCTAGCGATCGGGTTGTAAACCGACCGAAAAATGGGGGAGCGGGCTCGCTCCCACCTGATACCGTGCCATTCGCTGAGTCAATTAAATTGCACACAATTGAATTGCCTACTATGTTTATCCCTCTTTCCCCCCTTATCGAGGCACTGCCATGAGCGACAACCTGCTGAGCATCCCTTGCACCACCATCAAGGGTGAGCAAAAGACCTTGGCCGATTTCGCCGGCAAGGCCATCCTGGTGGTCAACACCGCCAGCAAGTGCGGTTTCACCCCGCAGTACAAAGGCCTGGAGCAACTCTGGCAGCAGTACAAGGACCAGGGCCTGGTGGTGTTGGGCTTCCCTTGCAACCAGTTCGGCAAGCAGGAACCGGGTAACGAAGGCGCGATTTCCGAATTCTGCGAGCTGAACTTCGGCGTCAGCTTCCCGCTGTTCAAAAAAATCGACGTGAATGGCAGCGATGCTCACCCGTTGTTCGTGCAGTTGAAGAAACAGGCACCGGGCCTGCTGGGTTCCAAGGGCATCAAGTGGAATTTCACCAAGTTCCTGATTGGCCGTGACGGCCAGGTGGTCAAGCGGTTTGCCCCGACCACCAAGCCGCAGGACCTGACCCAAGAGATCGAAGCCCTGCTCAAATGACCGTGTCCCTGGCGCTCGACCACCAACTGTGTTTCAAACTCTACGCCGCCTCCAGGGCCGTGACCCGCGCCTACAAGCCGATGCTTGATCAGCTTGGCCTGACCTACCCGCAATACCTGGTGATGCTGGTGTTGTGGGAGTGGCATGCCGCAGCGCCGGCACAACCCACGGTCAAGGCCCTGGGTGAGCGCCTGATGCTTGACTCGGGCACGCTGACGCCGCTGCTCAAGCGTCTTGAGCAACTCCAGTGGGTGCGGCGCCAGCGCAGCGCCAAGGATGAGCGGGAAGTGCACCTGAGCTTGAGTGAAACCGGTGTGCAATTGCGCGACCAGGCCTTTGGCCTCAAGACCCGTCTGCTGTGCGACAGCGGCATCGACCTGAACCAGGCCGACGCGTTGCGCGATGGCCTGGACCAGTTGCTTCGGCAGATCAGAGACTTGTCGTCTTCGGCACCCACAGCTCCAGCAAACCGCTGAGTTCCTCGCGGCGAAACGGCTTGGCCAGGTAGTCATTCATGCCCGCGGCGCGGCACCGCTCGCGCTCTTCGGACAAGGCGTTGGCGGTCAACGCGACGATGGGCAGGTCTGGCCAGCGCCCGCTGCGACGGATCTGCCGACTGGCCTCGTAACCGTCCATCACCGGCATATTGCAGTCCATCAACACCATGTCGAAGCGCTGGTCCTCAAGAAACTTGAGGGCCTCGCCGCCATGGGCGGCCACGATCACCTCACACCCCAGTTTGCTCAGCATGCCTTTGGCCACCAGTTGGTTGACCGCGTTGTCCTCCACCAGCAGGATGCGCGCCCGGTGCGCCAGGGGCGCGGCTTCCATCTGGATGGGGTCGATGATCAGCGGGTTATCGCTGCGCAGGTTACGTTGCAAAATCTGATACAGCGCGTTGCGGCTCAACGGGCGCGCCTGTTGCTGCAAGGGGGCCAGTGCCGCGACTTCTTCGCCCGGCATGAAATTGCCATAGGCGGTTACCAGCAAGATCGGCGCGCTGATGGAAGGGCGCAGACGGAACAGGCATTCGGGGCAATCGGTGATCAGCAGGTCCGGGGTTTGCCCGCTCACGTCTTCATCACGCGGGTAGCAGCGCGGTGTCAGCCCCCAGAGGGGCAGCAGGGTGGTGAGCAGTTCGGTCAGGCCGCTGCCGGCGCTGGTGATGGCGATCACTTCACCTTTGAGCGGTGTCGGTTGCACGGCGGACAAATGGATCGGCAACGGCAGGTCGGCGCAGAACTGGCTGCCGAAGCCCACCTCCGAGCTGATGCTCAAGCGGCCCTTCATGGCTTCACACAGGTTGTGCGTCAGCGCCAGGCCCAGGCCCGTGCCGCCAAACTGGCGGGTGATGCCGGCGCCCGCCTGGGTGAACGGTTGGAATATCTTCACCTGGGCTTCCTGGGCAATGCCGATGCCGGTATCACACACTTCAATGCGCACCCGGCCTTCCAGCGCGCTGAGGCGTACATCGACTCGGCCGAAGCGGGTGAACTTCAAGGCATTGGACAGCAGGTTACTGACGATCTGGCGCACACGGGTCGGGTCACCCAAGACCTGGGCGGGAAACTGCGGGTCGATCAGGCAGGTCAGTTCGACGCTTGGCGCCGCGTTCTGCGACAACAGGTTGGCGGTGTCTTCCACCAGTGAGCCCAGGTCAAACGGGATGCGCTCCAGCTCCAGCTGGCCGGCGTCGAACTTGGACAGGTCGAGGATATCGTTGAGCAATTCCACCAGCACCTTGCCCGAGTCATGGGCGATGGACAGTTGCTGACGTTGTTCAGCATTGAGCGGGCTGTCCAGTGACAGTGCGATCATCCCCAACAGGCCGTTGAGCGGGGTGCGGATCTCGTGGCTCATGTTGGCCAGGAACGCCGCCCGCGCCTGCGCCATGCCCAGTGCATGCATCTTCGCCGCTTCCAGTTCGGCGTTGGACTGGCTCAACTGCTGGTTGCTGGCCTTGAGCTCCAGGGTCCGGGCGGAGACGATGTCCTCCAGTTGCCCCAGGTATTCGGTCAGGCGATCCTCGGCGTGACGGCGCTGCTGGATCTCCGTCTCCATGTTTTCGAACTGCTGGTTGGCAACGTTCACCAATACGCCGATTTCGTCGTGTTCGTGGCCGGGCGGACAATCCAGGCGTGCCTGTCTGCGGTGACTCAGCTCGCGGATAATGCGCACCAGCGGTTGGGTCAACATCACGTAGAACAAGCCCAGCAGGATGCCGGTCAGCAACAGGCTGCGGGCGAAGCCGTTGAGCAGGGTGATCTCGGCACGGTGCAGGAAGCGGCTGCCAAACGCATAGGTGTCCACGTCCAGGCGCAGTACACCGAGGGATTCGTTGGGCATATGACTGAGGAACAGCCGGTCTTCGAACCGGCGGTTGGCGCCAAACAGGAAATCGCTGATGGGCCGGTAGGTGCTTTCCTTGTGCGGCCGGTCGACATCGGCGAGTACCACGCCATTGTTGTCGATCAACTGGGCGTGAATGATGGCAGGGGAGTGCAGCAGGCCCAGGGTCAGTTCCTGGGCCAGTTCGGCGTCAATGTTGTAGGCGATGCGTGACGCGGGGTTGTGGCTGATTTCGATCAGTGAGCGAATTTCACGGTTGATGGATGCGTCTTCGCTGGCATAATCAATGCCGATTTGGATCAGGCTGAGCAAGGTTCCCAAGACGAAACCGACCAGCACAGTCAATCTGGCTTGTTTATAAGACAAGCGGTGGGCGAACTTGATATCCATCGAGTGTTGAACCACTTCACGTTTCCCTTCGCCCGGCAAGCATAGCTGAACATCCATACGCTCTGGCCTGCCCGGCATGAATCGTTTTTTTACGCAGCCTCGTGCGGTCTGCCGCAGGGCTGCCAATACGCCATCTTTTGCAAGAACTTGCCAGAGGAATAATCGTGGACTCTCGATTGAATGCCTTTCTTGAGCGGGCCGATGCAGTACTTGCCCGCCTGGAACCGCTGTTGCCCGCGCCCCGCCAAACCATCGATTGGAACCAGTGCCTGGCTGCCCGCTGGCAGCGTGAAGGCCGTAGTGGTTTCCTGCTGCCACTGGACGTGAGCCTCGACATGCGCCTGTCCGACCTGATCGGCGTGGACAAGCAACGTGAAACACTGGCGCGCAACACCCAACAATTCATCGACGGCCTGCCCGCCAACCACGCGCTGCTGTGGGGCTCGCGTGGCACCGGCAAATCATCCATGGTCCGCGCCCTGCTGGCCCACCACGCCGAGGCTGGCTTGCGTCTGATCGAGATCGAGCGCGATCATTTGGCCGACCTGCCGCGTGTGGTCGAGCAACTGCTCAAGCTACCGCAGCGCTTTATCCTGTTCTGCGATGACCTGTCGTTCGAGGCCGGTGAAGGCGATTACCGCGTGCTTAAAAGCGTGCTGGATGGCTCCCTGGAGCAAGCGCCGGAAAACGTGCTGTTGTACGCCACCTCCAACCGCCGCCACTTGGTGCCGGAAAACCAGAGTGACAACGACAACTGGAAACGCGTGGATGGCGAACTGCACCCCAGCGAGGCGGTGGAAGACAAGATTGCCCTGTCCGACCGTTTTGGCTTGTGGCTGTCGTTCTACCCCTTCACCCAGGAGCACTTCCTGGAGGTGGTGGAGCATTGGATCGGCGAGCTGGCGAGCAAGGCCGGTTTGCAGTGGCAGCGCGATGAAGCCCTCGACATCCTCGCCGTGCGCTGGGCCACCGGTCGCGGCAACCGCAACGGCCGTTGCGCCTACCAATTCGCCCGTTACTGGGTGGGTCTCAAATTGCTGGAGCTTCAACCATGATCGATCTACACAGCGCCGGCACTGGCCTGGATGGCTACGCCATGCTCTGCGCGCAACTGGAGTCGCTGCTGGCCGATGAGCGCGACTTTATCGCCAACAGTGCGCAGTTTTCTGCATTCCTGTTCAACCAGCTGGACGACCTGAACTGGGCCGGCTTCTACCTCAACCGCAACGAAGAGTTGGTGCTTGGGCCGTTCCAGGGCCAGATCGCCTGTGTGCGCATCCCGTTTGGCCGCGGGGTGTGCGGTGCGGCGGCGGCGTCGCGGCAAACCCAGCGGGTCGAGGATGTGCATGCGTTTCCCGGGCACATTGCCTGTGACAGCGCCTCCAACAGCGAACTGGTGGTGCCCTTGGTCAAGGACGGCAAACTGGTTGGCGTCCTCGACCTCGACAGCCCGTCGCTGGCGCGTTTTACCCTCCAGGATCAAGCGGGCATTGAACAGCTGGCGGCGATTTTCCTGCGCTTGACCGACTGCTGATCACGCAAGGGGCGGCATCCGCCCCTTACCGGCCATCCAGGCCGTGAAGCTGCCCTTGCAGTAACCTTTCCAGCTCCAACATGAGGCTCTCCAAGGCTTTCGCACCGGTTTCGATCAGCGCCCAGTCATCGCCGCGCACGCACGCCTGTTCCAGGGTTTCGCACTGTCCGGCCAGTGGCGTCGCCTGAACGATGCGGGCAGCTCCCTTGATTTTGTGGGCCTGCTCGATGATGTCCTGGAGCGGGGCGTGGGCACCAATCAGCGCAGTCAGTTCCTGGCGATCATGTCGACTGCTGCTGAGCAGTTCCTCCAGCAAACGCCAGCTCAACTGAGGATCGCCGCCGGTCAGGGCCTCGAAGTTGCCGAGGTCCAGGTGCAGGGCGGCCGGTTGTGGGGCGATCTGCGCCAGTTGCCGCTCCAGTGCCGTGAGGCTGATGGGTTTGAACAGGCAATCGTTCATGCCGGCTTCAGCGCAGCGTTGTTTCTCCTCGGGCTGGGCATTGGCGGTAAAACCCAGCACCACGCAAGGCACCCGTTGCTCACGCTGTTCATATTCGCGGATCGAGCGACTCAACTCGTAGCCATTCATGATGGGCATGTTGCAGTCGGCGATGACCAGGTCGAAGCGCTCCTGGCGCCAGGCCTGGAAGCCGGCGGCGCCGTTCTGCGCAGCGGTGAACTGATGACCCAGGTAACCCAGTTGCTGGCACATCAGCAAGCGGTTGGCGGGGTGATCATCCACCACCAGCACATTGAGTACGCGCGCGGTTGCCGGCGCCTCGGGCTTGGGTTCATGCGTTGTCTGCAGCGGCTGCAGGCGCGCCATTTTCAGGTTCACATGCACTTGGGTGCCCACCATAGGCACGCTGCTCAAGCTCAGTTGCCCGCCCATCATTGCGCACAGGCTGCGGCAGATAACCAACCCCAGGCCGGCGCCACTCCTGGCGAGCTGCCCGGAATTGTCAGCCTGGGCAAAGGGTTCGAACAGGCGCAACTGATCATCCCGGCTGATACCGATCCCCGTATCCTCGACCACCAGCTTCATCTCGACCTGTTGCGCCACATCGGTGGGCAATACCTCCACCTTGATGTTTACCTGGCCACGCTCGGTGAACTTGATGGCATTGCTGACCAGGTTCGACAGCACTTGCTTGAAGCGCAGCGGGTCGATCAGCACTTCGGTGTCATCGCGGTCGGGCTTGAACTCAAGGGACAGGCTGAGGGTCTTCTGGCGCGCCAGGCCGTCGAAGACACGCACCACCGACTCGATCACTTCGCGTAGGTTGACGCGCTCCGGGGCCAGGCTCAGGCGGCCGGATTCGATGCGCGCGATGTCGAGGATATCGCCGATCAGCTCCAGCAGATCCTTGGCCGAGTTGTACGCCACTTCGATGGCCGGGCGATCAAGATGGCCCTGGTCGGCTCGCTTGAGGGTCAACTCCAGCATGCCGATCACTGCGTTCATCGGCGTACGTATTTCATGGCTCATGGTGGCGAGGAACGTGCTCTTGGCCCGATTCGCCTCGTCGGCGCGTTCTTTGGCGGCGCGGATCTCATCGAACAGTTGGCGTCGCTCGCTGATGTCAATCCAGCCCCCGATGATCCCCTGTACTTCCCCGGTAGAGTCGCGGTACGGCAGGATCCAGTGGTAGATCGTCAGTTTATGCCCACGGATATACAGGGTGCGATCCAGGATCAGCGGGTTGCCTTCGGTCATCACCCGCTGATAATCGGCATGGTATTGCTCGGCGTCCGTTTCAAGCGCCTCGCTCATCTGGAGGGCACTTTTGCCGATCACGTCCTCGCGCTTGACGTCGAACACCTGCAGGTAGCTGTCGTTGCAGGTCTGCAGCAGGCCTTTACGGTCACGTACATAGATAGGGTGCGGGGTTTCGTTGACCAGCGCGCGCATGAACTCGAACTGATCATTGAGGGCTCGCTCAGCCATCTTGCGATGTTTGATCTGGCGGCGCATGTAGGCGTTCCAGGCCAGGGACAGCAGCAGCAAAAGCCCGGTGCCGATGATGATGCGGGTGATCAGTTGGTGATAGTTGCGCCAGTAGCTGTCGGAGGCGGCGGTGTAACCACGCCAGCGACTGTTGATCACGCCCAGCTCGTCCGGGGCGATGCTCAGCAGGGCCTTGTCGAGAATCGAGCTGAGTTCGGTGGCACTGCGCGCCGTCGCCAGGGCAAAGGTGGCCGGAGCCGTGCCGATACTGGTGCTGATCTGCAATTTGTCCTGGAACATCGAGGACGACAGCAAGTAGTTGGCGACGACCAGGGAGTTCACCGCGCCTTCCACCTGCCCTTGGGCCAGCAGTTCCGAGGCCCTGAAGGTGTCGCTGGCCTTGACCAGTTGGACCTCTGGAAAGTCGCGGCGCAGGAGGGATTCCAGAGGATTGCCCGGGGTGATTGCCAGGCGCTTGCCGGCCATCTGCTCTAGGTTCGAGGGGGCGTCAGCTGCTTTGCGAGTCAGCAGCACATAGGAGTTTTCCAGGTAAGGTCGACTGAAGTTCAGTTGCGCTTCCCGTTCAGCGCTGGGCACGATTGCGCCAATCATGTCGACTTTACCGGCGTCCACCTGTTCGATCATCGCGCTCAGGTCACGCCCGCGATGGATCTCGAAGCGCAGCCCGGTGCGCAAGCGGATCAACTCCAGCAGGTCAGCGGTGATGCCGCGGAAATTGCCTTCGGCGTCGAAGAACGTCAGCGGGGCGAAGGTTTCGTTCACAATCACTTTGACCACCGGGTGGTCCTTCAACCAACGCTCCTCACGCTGAGTCAGTTGCAGCTTCTGGTCGGTCAACAGGATGTCGCTGCCGGCGCTCCAGCGCTTGGCGATGGTTTCCCGTTCATTGGTAGGGACGGCCGTCAGCACCGCGTCGACAATACTCAAGAGCGTGCGCTGGTGCTGGGGCATGGCAAAGCTGAACCCATAGGCCTCGTGTTTGCCGAAGTTGGCCATGTGGATGTTTTTCAGGTAGCCCTTATTGATCATGTAATGGGTGGAAATGGTATCGCCGAGGAATACGTCAGCCTGGTCGAATGCCACCGCATTCAAGGCATTTTGATAGGAGGGGTAAGCGCGGATGATCGCCTGCGGATACAGTTTTTCCACCTCGCTCAGGGGCAGGTAGTGGTAGACCAGGGCCAGGCGCATTCCGGCCAGCCCATCATTCAGGCTGCGGGTCTCACCTTCGCGGGTGACCAACACCGGCTGGTCAACGGCATAGGGTTCGGAGAGCGTGAGGTTCGGGTTTGCCGCCTCAAAGCCGTTCGAGGTGCCCAATAAGTCAATATCGCCTGTTTCAAGGGCGCGGATAGCGGCCTCTCGGGAGGGGTAGCGCAATACCTTTACCGGCAAGGCCAGCGTCTTGGCGAGCAGGCCGGCGTAATCGGCGGTGAGCCCCTCATAGTCGCGACCACTGGACGTAAGGTCGAAGGGAGGATAGTCAGGCGATGCGGTGCCCAGCACCAATTCGCGTTTGTTTTGCAGCCATTGGCGTTGGGCCTTGTTCAGGTGGGTTTCCAGTTGAACGGAGCCTGCACGGCTCAGCAAGGTGAAGTGTTCCGGGCCCGTTTGATGGTTCGCGAGCACGGCGGTGCTGAAGCACAAGCCGGCACTCAATGTAATCAGATAGTCCTTTATACGCCTGGGCATCCGCTTTCTCACACTAGCGCGTTTCGTTTTGCCATCTCGATAAGTTCTACCAAGGATTTGGCTTGAAGTTTCTGCATCAGCCTCTTTTTATAAGTGCTTACTGTTTTGTTGCTCAGAAACATGCCTTTGGCAATTTCCTTGTTGGTACGACCTTGTGCAAATAATTGCAATACCATTAGTTCCCGATCGTTGACGGTTTTGAATAATTCAAGTTCCTGGGTTTCCACACCGTCTATACCGTTGGTGGTCAATGCCTGGCTGGGGAAGTAGTTATAGCCGGACAGCACCGCGCGGATGGCGCTCAGCAACTCACTCAGGTCGCCCTCCTTGCACACGTAGCCATCGGCGCCCGAGCGCATGCAGCGGGTGGCGAACAGGGTAGGGGATTGGGCTGTCAGGATCAGGGTTTTCATCGGTGTATTCATTGCGTTGAATCGGCAGAGCACTTCAAGCCCATCCAGCTTGGGAATACTGATATCGAGGATAATCAGGTCAGGCAGGCATTCTCGGACCATTTGAATGGCGTCGCATCCGTTGTCCGTTTCACCCACCACTTTGTAACCTTCATGCTCCAACAACATCCGGATGGCAAGCCGTATAACCGGATGGTCGTCGATAATAAAAACTGAGTTCATGATCATAGTCCGTGTAAGTGCAAATAAAGCGGGCACATTAGCTCAGAAGAGCACAGGGGGGCATGAGCTCAGGGGCAAGTAGGTACAAAACAGGAAAATTCCTACACTAAAAAAGGTAAATACCTACCATCTGCTAAGGCTTTGTGAAGCGATATCACAAGGCTTCGGAAGTGAATGAGCTAAAGGTTGTTATCGTGGATTTAACGGGCATCGTACAGGCATATTTCATCGGATCATGATGTTTAAAATCCTACATTTGTAACCTGAGCAATGGGCAGATCAAGCGTGCAAGTTCATCTTTGTTTAATGGCTTTGATAAATAGCCGAGCAGTGGCAGGCCACGATCCATGGCTTGGGCGATCAGGGTGGCTAGCTCTACCACGGGCAATCCGCTCAGCAGGATGGCGGTCGTGGTAAAGCGCCGGCGACTGGCGATTTCAATCAGCTCAAGCCCCGGCAAATCGGGCAGGCATTGGTCACACAGGATGATGTCGAAGGGCACCTCGGCCCGCGACATCAAGCAGATTGCCTGCTCGGCGTTTTCGGCCGGGGTCAGCCGTGCGAAGCCGAAGCTCCTGAGCAGGCACTGGGTGGCGAGGAGTTGGAATGGATGATCCTCCACCAACAGGATACGGAGCGGATAACTGGGCATTTTGGGGGGCACACGGTGAGTCAAGCGTCGATGGGGGGCGCGTAGGAACAGTTCGCCTGGATCGCCCGGAGCGTGCGTGATTATTCATCGGGTGCTTGTGCGAATTCGATCAGGCCGCTCTGTTCCCTTCGTAGGTAGATTCCTTTCAGGCAACAGGCAGCTTGATCGTGCTCGTTATTGAGGGCTGGAACGCCCGGTCATTTCCCGCGCCATCTCGGTGGCATAGCTGTCGGTCATGCCGGCGATAAAGTCGATCATGCGCAGGAACGAAGTGTGCAAAGGCCACTGTGGGTTCGGCGCATTGTTGCCCAGTAAGTCGAGAATGCGCCGGTTCTTGAATGACGGCGTGCGTCCACCATGTTGTTCCAAGGCTGCACCGCAAAAGGCGTTCAAGAGGATTTCCAGGGTGGTGTAGGCGCCGATCTCATGCAGGGTCTTGCGCTTGTCCTGGAAAATCTTCTTGCGCGCCATGTCCTTGGCATCCAGCACGCAGCGTTTGGCGGGGCCATGCATGTGCTCCACCAGGTCGCCGGGCAGGGTGCCGGCGAGCAAGGCATCCTGTTGTTCGACGAAGGCACTCGCCGCCGCGTTGGTCAAATGTTCGATGGCTTTGCCGCGCAGGATTGCCAGCTTGCGTCGGCGCGAATCCTGGGCGCCGAGTTGGCGATAGGTCTGGGGCAGGTCATCGCCCACCAGGTTGAGCAGCAGCGACTCGACCTCGGCGTATTCCAGCAGCTCCATTTCCAGGCCGTCTTCCAGGTCGATCAAGGCGTAGCAGATATCATCCGCTGCCTCCATCAGGTACACCAGCGGGTGGCGGGCCCAGCGTTGTTCTTCGAGCTGCGGCAGGCCGAGTTTGTGGGCGATCTGTTCCAGGATCGGCAGTTCGCTTTGGTAGCAGCCGAACTTGTGTTTCTTGTAGCCCAGCGAATCCGCGTGGCGCGCCGTCCAGGGGTATTTCAGGTAAGTGCCCAAGGTCGCGTAGGTCAACCGCGTGCCGCCGTCGAACTGGTGGTATTCCAGCTGGGTGAGCACGCGGAAGCCTTGGGCGTTGCCTTCGAAGTTGAGGAAGTCATTGCGCTCGGCACTGCTCATGTCATCCAGCCAGCCGCGGCCTGCCGCCTGCTGGAACCAGTGGCGGATGGCGTCTTCGCCGGAGTGCCCGAACGGAGGGTTGCCGATGTCGTGGGCCAGGCAGGCCGATTGCACCACCATGCCCAGGTCGCTCGGGTCGCACCAGTCGGGCAGGGCGCCACGCAGGGTTTCACCCACGCGCATGCCGAGCGAGCGGCCGACGCAGCTGACTTCCAGCGAATGGGTCAGGCGCGTGTGGATATGGTCGTTGCTGGACACCGGGTGCACTTGGGTCTTGCGACCGAGGCGGCGAAACGCGCCAGAGAAAATAATACGGTCATGGTCTTTGTGAAACGGGCTACGGCCCAGTTCTTCCGGGCTGTGCAGGGGCTTTCCAAGACGTTCGCGGGTAAGCAGGGTGGGCCAATCCAAGGCGGTTACTCTCCGTGCGGTGAATGACCCTGCCAGCTTCCCGGTTCCGCGTGGGCGGGGCAAGCGAAAAACTACAGCCCGACCGCATCGATATCGATTAACAGCAAACGCTGACCGTTATCGAAGAATTGTCCGGCCGTGAGGCAATACTGGTTGGTGGTCGCGTCGCGGTAGGTCGAGGACAAGGTCAGGCGTCGCTCCTCCCACCCTTCGGCCAGCAAGTGGTAGAAGTACGGGCGCCATGACCAATTGTGGCCCAGGTAGCGGCTGTCGGCCTGCCAGGCGTCCTGGCGCCATTCAAAGTTCGGCGTCAGCTGGGTGCCATGTCGGTCGCACTGGTAAAACCGCAGCAGCCAGGGGAACGCCGGCAGTTGCGGCAACTGGCTCAGCGGCGCCTGTGCCAGGGCCCAGTTCTGCAGGATCTTCATCAGCTCTGCCAATTGCTGGCGCAGTTGCATGATGCGCCCGCGCTCAGCCAGTTTTTGCTGGACGTAGGCCGTGCGCAACTGGGCGAAACGCGGCACGAAGGCGTCGGCGGCAAACCAGTCCAACTGCGCCTGGGCGAACAGATAACCCTGCACATAGCGCGAGCCACACTCCAGGGCAAAGCTCAACTGCGCCTCGGTTTCCACGCCTTCGGCAATGATCCAGCAGCCGGTCTTCTCGGCCATTTGCGCGAGTGCCCGCACCACTTCACTGCTCGGCCCGCCGCGGGCAGCCTCCTGGAACAGGCGCATGTCCAGCTTGAGAATATCCGGCTGCAACGCCAGTACCCGGTCAAGCTGCGAGTAGCCGGCACCGAAGTCATCGATGGCGATGCGCGCGCCGGCCTCGCGATAACGTGCGACCACGTTGGCCAGGCGCTGGATGTCACCACCCAGTTCGGTGATCTCGAACACGATTCGCCGTGGATCGACACCATGACTATGGATCTGTTTAAGGCTCGGCAGCGCTTGGCCCGGGCGCAGGCGGTTGATCCAGCGCGGCGAGATATTCAAGCTCAGGAACCAGTCTTCAGGCGCTTCATGCAAGCGGCTCAACGCGTTATCGCGGATCTGTCGGTCAAGCCGACGCAAGCTCACGCCTGGCGTGCGCGGGTCGGCGAACAGCGGGCCCACGGACTGCAAGCGGCCGTCGACCTGGCGCAGACGGCCCAGGGCCTCGACGCCGGCGATGCGGCCGGTGGCGGTGTCGATAAACGGCTGGAAGCAGGCAAGCGGTTGCCCGTCGATCACGGGGCCTCCTTAAGAGAGGTGGCGAAAAAAAGGCCCGGCCCTCAAAAACGAGGATCGGGCCGATTCTGTTAGCAAGAATGCAGCCAGCAGGGCTGATAAGCCGTAGAAAGGTACAGCATTCACCTTTAAGCCAGAGGTACAGCCTTCACCTTTAACGTGCGCCAGCCCGCCTGCTTCAACTTTTACGCGAAGTGCCTTGCATGGCCAGTTTGATCAGCGGGATCAAGCCGGCACCGAGGCGTACCAGGCGGGTCATGCCGCTGATACCGCCGCCCTTGGCACCTTTGCCGGTCAAGAAGCCCATCAGCGTCACCGCCGCCACGCCCCACAGCGGCGCGTGCTTGATGCCCAGGCTGCCCTGCCAGTTCTGGCCCATGTTGCGCACCTTATTCAAAGGCAGCATCAATTGCTGGGACTCGTGGCGGATTTCCTGGCGGTGCATTTCCATGCGCAGGCGAATCAACGCCTTGCGCATTTCCCGTCGCGACGTGTTTTTAGGCATTTCAGTCAGGCTCATGGCAACAAGCGCTCCCGGTCATTGGCCAGCTCTTCGAGGGTGGCGTGGAACGGTGTGGATTCATCGAACACCGCCGCCTTCAAGCGCACCCCGCAGAACGCCGCGGCCAGGCTGTAGAACACGCAGAGGCAGATGATCCCGGTCAGGCGGTAACCGGTGTCCCACACCAGGATCATCACCAACGTCGACAACCCCACCAGCAACAGCAGCGCAAACACCAGCGCCAAGCCGGCGAACAGCAGCAGGCTGACGGTGCGGGCCTTCTGTTCCTGCAATTCGATGCCAAATAATTCGACGTGGCTGTGCAGCAAGCCCAGAACGGCCGCGCCCAGACGTCTTGAGGTAGTCCCTGTGGACGAGCCAGTTTCGCCGATAGACATGATTTAGCGCCTTGTGGCCAGCAGGCCGATCAGAAAGCCCACACCGGCGGCAATGCCCACCGACTGCCAAGGGTTGGCCTGCACGTAATCTTCGGTCGCGGTGACGGCCGCCTGGCCGCGTTCGCGCAGCGAATCTTCGGTCTGCTTCAGGGTTTCGCGGGCCTGGAGCAGCGTGTCGTGGATCTTGGCCCGCAGCTCATCGGCCTGGTCACCGGCGAGCACTTTGGTGTCGTCCAGCAACCTTTCGGTGTCAGTCACCAGGGTTTGAAAATCCGCCATCAGTATTTCTTGAGCAGTCTTTGCAGTTCTTCTGGCCATGGTTATCTCCGTGATTGGCTGATCTGTACGTAGTGGTTTCGAGTCACCGGCGTCGGTGAAGGTTCAGTGCAATTGTGTGGTACAGCTTTTGCTTTGCCTTGGTGCGCAGGCCTCAAGGCCTGCGCTGAATCCGGGCGGTCCCAGGCAATGCCTTGAAAAACCTTACCCTAAATAACTGAAACTCGCGGAAAAACCCTGTCGGCAACGGCCTGTTGTGTTGATCGCTGCGCTAAAGCGGTTCACACCCTCTGAAGAAGGGTGGGACCGGTGGTGCCAATTTAGTGCGCGCAACCCTGGCTTGAACCGCTTTGGTGCTTTTTGCCTTTATTGCAGGCCTGCCAACCTCCATGGAAAATTTGCAAAGTGCAGTGGACACGCTCGTCCACAGCTCCAACACCCTGTTTATCCTGATCGGTGCGGTCATGGTCCTGGCCATGCACGCGGGCTTCGCGTTCCTGGAAGTCGGCACCGTGCGCCAAAAGAACCAGGTCAACGCGCTGTCAAAGATCCTCAGCGACTTCGCCATTTCGACCCTGGCCTATTTCTTTATAGGCTATTGGATCTCCTACGGTGTGAGCTTCATGCAACCGGCGGCGGTGATCAGTGCCGACCACGGTTATGGCCTGGTGAAGTTCTTCTTCCTGCTGACCTTCGCGGCAGCAATCCCGGCAATCATTTCCGGCGGCATCGCCGAGCGTGCGCGGTTTGCCCCGCAATTGTGTGCCACGGCGTTGATCGTGGCGTTTATCTACCCGTTCTTTGAAGGCATGGTGTGGAACGGCAATTTCGGCCTGCAGGCCTGGCTGCTCGCGCGCTTTGGCGCCAGCTTCCATGACTTCGCCGGTTCCGTGGTGGTGCATGCCATGGGCGGCTGGCTGGCGCTTGCGGCAGTGTTGTTGCTCGGGCCGCGCAACGGGCGCTACCGCGAGGGACGCCTGGTGGCGTTCGCGCCGTCGAGTATTCCGTTCCTGGCGCTGGGCTCGTGGATCCTGATCGTCGGCTGGTTCGGCTTTAACGTGATGAGCGCGCAAACCCTCAATGGCGTGAGTGGACTGGTGGCGGTCAATTCGTTGATGGCGATGGTCGGCGGCACGGTCGCGGCGTTGATCATTGGCCGCAACGACCCGGGCTTCCTGCACAATGGCCCGCTGGCCGGGCTGGTAGCGATCTGCGCCGGTTCCGACCTGATGCATCCGGTCGGCGCGCTGGTCACGGGCGCCGTCGCCGGTGGCCTGTTTGTGTGGTGTTTCATCGCCGCCCAGGATCGCTGGAAGATCGACGACGTATTGGGTGTGTGGCCGCTGCACGGTTTGTGCGGTGTGTGGGGCGGCATCGCCTGCGGCATCTTTGGCCAGACGGCGCTGGGTGGCCTGGGCGGCGTCAGCCTGGTCAGCCAGTTGATCGGCACCGCCCTCGGTGTGATCGTGGCGCTGGTCGGCGGCTTGCTGGTGTACGGCGTGATCAAGCGCGTCACCGGGCTGCGCCTGAGCCAGGAAGAGGAGTATTACGGCGCGGACCTGTCGATCCACAAGATCGGCGCGGTCAGTCAGGATTGATCGGCGCCTCGTCTTCGTTGTTCGGCTGCGCATAAAAACCGTGCAGCAGGCGGTAGCGGTTCTGCCGCACCTCATCGACCCGCGCCTGCACCTGTTGGTCCGGCAGGCCCAGCAGGACCAAGGCGTGGGAGGCGAGCATCAGGCTCGACTCCAATAGCTCGGGCACCACTTCGCTGGCGCCTGCGGCTTTCAGTTCGGCGAGCTGGCTGTCGTCGCGGGTGCGCACCAGGATCGGCACGTCCGGGTTGATCCGACGTGCTTCCTTCAGCACCACCAAGGCGACGTCACTGTTGTCCACGGCGATCACCACCAGCCGCGCGCGCTCCAGGCCCACGGCACTGAGCAGGGCGCCACGCCGGCAATCCCCATAGTGCACGCTGCTGTCCTCAGTGGCGGTTTCCTGTACCCGTTCCGGGTCGTCATCCAAGGCGATAAACGCCTGTTGCTCCTTGCGCAGGAAACGCCCGATGGACTGGCCGACGCGGCCATAACCGCAGATCACCGCATGCCCATGCAACTGAGCATTAAGTGCAGTGATTGCCTCCAGTTGCACTTGCTGGTTGGGCTTGCGGTGCAAGCGCAGGGCAATGCTCGGTGCAGCGCGCAGCAGCAGCGGGGTCAGCAGCATCGAGCAGAACGTGGCGGCGAGCAGCAAGCCGTTGAACTCATCGGGGATTAATCGGCTTTGCTGCATCTGCGCCATCAAGGCAAAACAGAACTCGCCGCCTTGGGCCAGGGCCAGGCCACTGCGCCAGGCGGTCTCACCGTCGCTGCCGCGCAGCTTGACCAGCGCAGCGACCACGCAGCCTTTGATCAGCATCAGGGCGAGGGTGAGGCCGAGGATCAGCAGGCTATGGCTGACGAACAGTTGCAGGTCGATGAGCATGCCGATGCTGACGAAAAACAGCCCCAGCAGAATGTCGCGAAACGGGCGGATATCCGCTTCGATTTGATGGCGGTAGTGGCTTTCTCCCAGCAACATCCCGGCCAGGAAAGCCCCGAGAGCAGGGGAGAGCCCCAGCAGGTGGGTGAGCCAGGCGGTCAGCAAAACGATCACCAGCGCCAGCAGCACAAACAGCTCCGCCGAATGGGAGGCGGCGACTTCATGAAACAAACGCGGCAGTAACCAACGACTGGCAAGCAACAGGCCGACAAACAACACCACGGTCTTGCCCAGGGTCAACGGCAGCGCCCAATACCAGGCTTGCTCGCCGGTGCCGGCAAACACCGGGACCAGGGTCAACAGCAACACCGCCACCACATCTTGGAACAGCAGCACGCCAATCGCGTTCTGGCCATGGCTGCTGAAGATTTCACCGAGGCTGGTCAGCTCCTTGCTGACGATGGCGGTGGAGGACAACGCCAGCCCTGCACCGAGCAACAAGGCGATACCCGGCGCTACACCAAACCCCATCAACAAGACCGCCAGCAGCATCCCGCAACCCAGCACCTGCAAACTGCCCAGGCCAAACACCACGCGGCGCAGGGCGAGCATCTTGGTCAGGGAGAACTCCAGGCCCAGCGAAAACAGCAGGAACACCACGCCCAGTTCGGCGAGATCGGGCAATTCTTCGCTGTCATTCACCCAGTCCAGCGCAGTGGGCCCCACGGCCAGGCCGACGCACAGGTAGCCCAGCACGGGCGGCAATTGCAGTCGGCGAAACAGCGCAATCACCACCAGGGATGAGGCCAGAATGATCAGCAGGTTGGCAAACACACGCATCTCCGTTGCAAGGGGGCAGGCAAAAAGCCGCGAGAATCGCTGAATCAGTTATAGGCCATGGTGACCTGGGTCAGGGTTTTTGTGGTGGTGGGCTTCATGCCGTCAGCGGGCTTAGAATGTTGGCCTACTTCCTGATCAGGACCCTTCGTCATGCTTCCTGAATGCCAGTTGTTCGGCACCCTGGGTTGCCATCTTTGTGAAATTGCCGAGGCCGAAATCATGCCGTTGGTCGAACACGGGTTGCTGGTGGAACTGGTGGATATCACCGATCCCGACGACCTGACCGACGTCTATGGCCTGCGGATTCCGGTGCTTCGCCGGGTGGACACCGGGGCGGAACTGGATTGGCCTTTTGACTCACAACAGGTGGTGGCCTTCCTTCGCTGAGTGTTATCCGATGGCGGGTTTCTAAATATTGCGTTACTGTATGTTTGTACAGCGATTGAAATAGAGGGAACGCCCGTGGTGAATGTCGAACAACTGAAAAGCAGCGTCAATCGCATGTCCGCCGACGTCGTGCGCGATGCGGTGAACGAGCTGCGCCTCGATGGCCTGGTCACGGAAGGCAAGACGCCGTTCAACAAAGTGCATTTCAATACCTGTTTTGCCGAGATCGAAGCGCTGTTCCAGCGTGCCGGTTACCACAAGCAGCTGGACGTGGTGGGTTACCAAGGCTTGTTATACGCGCTGTATGACCCCGGCCGCTGGGAGGCGGTGGACGTGCTGCGCTGGCTCAAGGAATTCACCGACGCCGCGAGTGCCTCACCGCTCCTGCGCGCGGAGTTGGTCAAGGCCTGAGATCGGCCCTAGGCTCAATCCCGCTCGATGCGGGATAATGCCCGCGTGTTTTCCCAGGCTTTGAGCATTTCATGTCCACATCCGGTTTTTCCGCGTCCCAGCACCAAGCCAGCACCTTGTACCTCCCGCCCGGCCCCTGGGCGACAGTGCTCGATTGCCTGTGCGAGCACTTCCCGGCGATCGCCCGTGAACACTGGCTGGACCGCATCGCCAGGGGCCGGGTGCTGGACATCAACGGCAGCCCGATCAGCCTGGACCTGGCCTACAAGGAAGGGCTGTGCATCTACTACTTCCGGGAAGTGCCCAACGAGAAGGTGATCCCGGTGCAGGAAACCATCCTGTATGCCGACGAGCACTTGGTGGTTGCCGACAAACCGCATTTTTTGCCGGTGACCCCGGCCGGTGAATACGTCGAGCAAACCCTGTTGCGCCGTCTGATTCGCCGCCTCGACAACCCGGCGCTGGTGCCCTTGCACCGTATCGACCGGCATACGGCCGGCCTGGTGCTGTTCTCGGCCAACCCGGCCAGCCGCTCGGCCTATCAGCAACTGTTTCCCACACGCCAGATCGATAAATTTTACGAAGCCATCGCGCCAGCCCTGCCGAACCTGACGTTCCCCAGGGTGCATAAAAGCCGCCTGGTAGAGGGCGAGCCGTTCTTTCGCATGCAAGAAGGCCCTGGTGTAAGCAACACCGAGACGGCCGTTGAAGTGCGCGAAAAAAAGGCTGATCTATGGCGCTACGGCCTGTTCCCCGTGACCGGCAAGAAGCACCAACTGCGCGTGCACATGACTGCCCTCGGCGCGAGTATCTGCAACGACCCGTTCTACCCTGACGTCATCAAGGATGCCGTGGACGACTACGCCAACCCGCTCAAGCTGCTGGCCCAGGGCGTACGGTTTATCGACCCTGTGACGGGCGAGGAGCGCCATTTTCGCAGCCGGATCACCCTCGACTGGTAACCGCCAGAAACGACAAGGCCCGCGCGAGGCGGGCCTTGTTGGCAAACGCTAAGACTTACAGGTCTTTAACGGTGCGAACCTGATCTTTGTTGATGCGGGTGCGCTTGCCGTCAAGTTGTTCGAATTCGTAGAAACCCGAATCTTCGTTGTATTTCGGGGTGTCGACGGCCTGGATTTCGCGACCGTCATTCAGGGTGATCACTGTCGGCGAAGCGCAACCGGCGAGGGTGGCGAGGCCCAGTGCAAGCATGAGAGCGGCGATGGTCCGTTGAGTCATGAGATTGTCTCCGAGAGAATACTTTTTAATAGCTGACCTTGTGACGCGCGGGGCGCCGACAAAGTTCCTTAAGCGAGGTTCATTCTGACACGCCCGACGGCGTCTGTAACAGCTGCGGCGTATTAAGGTTGGCCAGGCGCGGGTCATCCGCCGGGCATTCCAGGCCCACACCGCCCAGTTGCAGGAAGATCTTGCGCGGGCTGCGCTCACCGGCATGCCAGGCGTCTTCCACCGCGGCCCGCAGGCGGGTCGGGATGATGCAGATCAGCGGTTCCCAGAACTCTCCATGGCGCACCATCACCGGCAGCAGCGGGTTGCGCCGTGCCGTCTCACGCAGGTCGGCGAGCAATGGGGCGTCGATATGCGGCACATCGCACGGCAATATCAGCAAGTGCTCATGACGTGCGGCGGCGAGTCCCGCCCGGATACCCGCGAGCGGGCCGGGGAAGTCCGGGCTGTCGTCGTTCACCAACTGGTCGGCATAGTCGGCGTAGCGCTCCGGGTTGCGGTTGCACGAGATGATCAGGTCATCCGTGAGCGGTCGCGCCAGCATCTGTAAATGCGCGATCAACGGTTGGCCACGCCATTCCAGCAGGCCCTTGTCCTGGCCGCCCATGCGTTGGCCGCGCCCTCCGGACAGCAGCAACACCGAACAGGGCAGAGGGGATGAATCGATAGGCATGGCGGTTCCGCAGCGGCAGCAAAAGGGGGGCCTGTGATATAACATCGGGCTGTTCCTTCGACAACCGGACCGTGCCATGAACGCCAAGGCAGATGCGCCCTTCGTACCCCTGAACATCGCTGTATTGACCGTCAGCGACACCCGCACCCTCGAAACCGATACCTCCGGCCAGGTCTTCGTCGACCGCCTCACCGCCGCCGGCCACGCCCTGGCCGAGCGCGTGCTGCTCAAGGACGACCTCTACAAGATCCGCGCCCAGGTCGCTCACTGGATCGCCGAAGACGTGGTGCAAGTCGTGCTGATCACCGGCGGCACCGGCTTCACCGGCCGTGACAGCACCCCCGAGGCCGTCAGTTGCCTGCTCGACAAACAGGTCGATGGCTTTGGCGAGCTGTTCCGGCAGATATCCGTCGCCGACATCGGCACCTCCACCGTGCAGTCCCGCGCCCTGGCCGGCCTGGCCAATGGCACGTTGGTGTGCTGCTTGCCGGGTTCCACCAATGCGGTGCGCACCGGCTGGGACGGCATCCTCGCCGAGCAGTTGGACAACCGCCACCGCCCGTGCAATTTCGTGCCGCACCTGAAACAGGCCGAGCCTTGTGAATCCCGTGGGTAAGCCTGGCAAGACCGGCACCCTGATGCCGGTAGAACAAGCACTGCAACAGCTGCTGGCGATGGCCGAGGCCGCGCCGATCCGCGAGCGCAATACCTTGCCCCTGGCCGACTGCGACGGTCGCGTATTGGCCCAAGACCTGGTCTCCACCCTTGACCTGCCGCCGTGGCCGAACAGTGCCATGGACGGTTACGCCGTGCGCCTGTCGGACTGGACCGGTGAGCCCTTGGTGGTCAGCCAGCGCATTTTTGCGGGCCAGGCGCCGGAACCTCTGGCCGCCGGTACCTGCGCGCGCATCTTCACCGGCGCACCGGTACCTGAAGGGGCTGACTGTGTGGAAATGCAGGAAAACGCGGTGGTCCACGCCGACGAGCGCGTGAGCTTCACCGAGCCCCTGCACGTCGACCAGAACATCCGCCCCCGAGGGCAGGAAACCACCGCAGGCGAGTTGGTCTTGACCGCCGGCACGCGCCTGGGCCCGATTGAACTCGGCCTGGCGGCGTCCCTCGGGCATGACCGTCTTGACGTTATTCGCCGGCCGCGCGTGGCCGTGCTGTCCACCGGTGACGAGTTGATCGAACCCGGTTTGCCGCTGGGGCCGGGCCAGATCTACAACAGCAACCGACGGGTGCTGTGTTCCTGGCTTACGCGCCTGGGCTGTGAAGTGATCGACGCCGGCATCCTGCCTGACGACCTGGAACAGACCCGCACCCGCCTGGCGAGCCTGGGCGCGGTCGACCTGATCCTGTCCACGGGCGGTGTGTCGGTGGGCGAGGCGGATTTCCTTGGCATCGCCCTGCGTGAAGAGGGTGAGCTGGCGTTGTGGAAACTGGCGATCAAACCGGGCAAGCCGCTGACGTTCGGCCACTTCCGTGGCGTGCCGGTGATCGGTCTGCCGGGCAACCCGGCCTCGACGCTGGTGACGTTCGCGCTGCTGGCGCGCCCGTACCTGTTGCGCCGTCAAGGTGTGCAAGACGTCGAGCCGCTGCGCTTTGAAGTACCGGTGGGGTTCACTTGGCCAAAACCCGGCAACCGCCGCGAATACCTGCGCGGGCGTATCGAGCAAGGCAAGGCGATCATCTACCGCAACCAGAGCTCCGGCGTACTGCGCAGTGCGGCGTGGGCGGAGGGGTTTGTGGAGGTGTTGGAGGGCACGACGCTGGAGAGGGGTGACCGGGTCAATTTCATCCCGCTAAGCGAAGTCCTGAACTGACCGCTGATCCCAATGTGGGAGGCAGCAAGCCCTAATGCCAGTCAGTTAAGAAGCAGCAAGAGCGAAAATTAACCCGTGGCGAGGGAGCTTGCTCCCGCTGGACTGCGCGGCAGTCCCAGTCTTTTGAAACAAAGAGCTGGGGCCGCTTCGCGACCCAGCGGGAGCAAGCTCCCTCGCCACAGGTACGGTGCTCACCCTCAGCTGACTGGCATTAGGGCTTGCCCCCTCCCACATTGAGGTCTTCATAGGCCTCAGTAATCGTCGCCGCGCTCGGTGATGTCGCGCTCCACCGGCCCTGCATCCGGGTCATACCCCACCGGAAACTTGCCCTTCAGCGTCCATGCAAACGCAATGATCTCGGCAATTGTGCGGTACAACTCCTCCGGAATGCTGTCCCCCAGTTCCATCCGCGCCAGCAGCTTCACCAGCTCGGCGTTTTCATAGATGGGCACTTCATTTTCCCGCGCCAGCTTCAGGATGGCTTCGGCCAGGGCATCGTCGCCCTTGGCCGTCAGGGTCGGCGCCTGCTGGCCGTCGTACTTGAGGGCAATTGCCTGGCGCGGTGGGTTGGCGTTCTTCATGCGGTCTCATCCACCCAGCGTTGCTCCAATCCGGTTTTTGGCCCGCGTGGCGGGGTGCCGAGGTGGCAGTCGAGGTCGCCGACGTTAAGGCCCGACGTCACCAGGCGCTCGCGCAGGGCGCCCAGGTGGCTTTCGATCAGGCTGGCGGTAAACGGCCGCGTCGCCCACAGCTGGCTGGACAGTTTGCCCTGCGTCAGTTGCGCCTGGACCTGCAACGGCCCCAGCGGCTCCATGTCGAAGGCCAGTTCGACGCGCCAGAGCATCTGCTTGGCGTCCTTCTTGTCCTTGCGTTCGGGCTGGTCCTTATCCGGCGGCGGTTCCTCGCGCTGGAACTTGACTTGCAGCGGCACGATGTCTTGCAACGTGCGCATCGGGATTTCCAACTGCCAGGTGCTTTGCAGGCGGCCGTCGGCGGTGGTGCCGGTCTGCTCCAGGCTCGACAGCTGATGGCTCTGCAACCGTGAGATCGCCCCGGCGGCCAGGCGCAGCAGGTTTTCCAGGTCACCTTCGCCTTCCAGTTTCGCCATCAACCGCTCGGGCAACGGGAAACCGGCGGGTATCTGCCGGGCGCTGACCTGGCCGAGGGTGTTCAGGGGGCTGCGCACGAAGTTGGGCAGCACTTGGGCCAGGGTGTTGGCGGCGAGGATGGCATTCATATTGGTGCTGGCGGGCAGGGCGGGCAGTAAGTCGGCGACCAGGCGCAGCAGCGCGCCTTTCATGTCCAGCGGTGGGATCTGTGGGTTTTGCCCGGCAAGCAGTTTGGCTTCTAGAAACGCGCCGCTGTTCTGGATGACTTGCGCCAGTACCTTGGGATTGCTCACTTGCGCCAAGTCCGGCAAAGCGGCCAACAGACGGTCGGCGGCGGCGCGCAGGTCGGCGGAGGTGCTGTCGCCACGAGGCAGGTTCTGCAGCACGGTGAATACCGCATCCAGCGAGCCTTGGCGGCTTTGCTGGGTCGACAATTGCTGGGTGACGGCCAATTGATCCTTGAGCCCGCTCAGCGGCACAAAACTCAGGGTCTGTGCGTTCTGCACCACGGCGCTGAGCAAGCTGCCGACGCGCAGGGGTTGCGGGCTTTCCACGGTCAAGGTCGCGCCCGCCAGGGCGTTGTTGAGCACGGTGACCAGCGAGCGGTAGATCGCCGGTTGCGCCGTGCCCTGGGGCAGCATCTGGGTGGTCAGCACCTTGGCCTGCAACAGCGTGCCCACCGGCATCTGGTTAGTGTCGATACGGGTGAGGGCGGCGACATTGGCGCTCAAGGCCTGCTGCAGGCTGAGGGTCAGGTTGCCAGTAGACGTCTGGCTCACCGCCACATTGCTGCCCAGTGGCAGCGGCTGGGGGCTGGTCGCCTGCACCAGGGTCTGGCGGCCGCCTTCAAGGGTCAGTTTGAGCAGCAACTGGAAGGCTTCACCGCCTTGTTTAAGGGCGATGACTTCGGCGTTCGCGGTTTTTCCAGGGTCGATCAGGCCGATCTGCGGCTCCAGCAGTTTCAGCAACTCGCCGGTTGCAGGCGCAGGGCCGGGCCCGGCTGCCGGGGCGGGTGGAAGCGTAGGAAGGTTGATCTCACCGGTCATCGCGCGCGTCGTCTCTGGGGAAATTGCCCTCTTTAGAGTAGGGCATCACATGTATAATGCCGCCCGTCTGCAAAGAGAGCGCTAAAAACCTCACAACTATTTGATCCAGCTCTCTAAAATCGGTCGCCAAAGCCGTTATTGTGCATTTCTCTTTAACGGCCGCTGCACCGCCGACTTGAACCGTAAAGGCCCGCGATCTTTTGACCAGCCCTCTTCTTGAAGCCATAGCGCTTGCCTGTGAACGCGACCTGCGCCTGCTGTTCGAGCACCTCGAACTGCGCCTGGCCGGCGGCGACATGGTGCAGGTGAGCGGCCCCAACGGCAGCGGCAAGACCAGTTTGCTGCGGCTGCTGGCCGGGTTGATGCAGCCGACGGCGGGTGAAGTTCGGTTAAACGGCAAGCCCCTCAACGCACAACGCACTGAACTGGCGCGCAACCTGGTCTGGATCGGCCACGCCGCCGGCATCAAGGACGTGCTCACCGCTGAAGAAAACCTCAGCTGGCTCAGCGCCCTGCATCATCCTGCTTCCCGCGACGCTATCTGGCAGGCCCTGGCCGCCGTCGGCCTCAAGGGTTTTGAAGACATTCCCTGCCATACCCTGTCCGCCGGCCAACAGCGCCGCGTGGCGCTGGCGCGTCTGTACCTGCCGGGCCCGCCGCTGTGGATTCTTGACGAACCCTTCACCGCCCTCGACAAGCAAGGCGTCGCCCAATTGGAAGAACACCTGGCCCAGCATTGCGAACAGGGTGGCCTGGTTGTCCTCACCACCCATCACACGCTCAATCGCAAGCCCATCGGTTACCGTGATCTGGACCTGGGGCGGTGGTCAGCATGAGCGTGTTTGCCCTGCTGGTCGCCCGCGAAGCACGGTTGTTGTGCCGTCGTCCGGCCGAATTGGCCAACCCGCTGGTGTTCTTCGCGATTGTGATCGCGCTGTTCCCGTTGGCGGTGGGCCCAGAGACTAAACTGTTGCAAACCTTGTCCCCAGGACTGGTGTGGGTGGCGGCGCTTTTATCAGTGCTGCTCTCGCTGGACGGGCTGTTTCGCAGTGATTTCGAAGACGGTTCCCTCGAACAGTGGGTCCTTTCGCCGCACCCTTTGCCACTTCTGGTACTGGCCAAGGTGCTGGCACACTGGGCTTTTTCCGGCCTGGCGCTGGTGCTGCTCTCACCGTTGCTGGCGATGATGCTAGGGTTGCCCACCGAGTGCCTGCCGGTGTTGCTCCTGTCTTTGTTGCTCGGCACGCCAACCCTCAGCCTGTTGGGCGCGGTGGGCGCGGCGTTGACCGTGGGTTTGAAGCGCGGCGGCCTATTGCTGGCCCTGCTGATTCTGCCGTTGTACATCCCGGTGTTGATCCTGGGCAGCGGCGCCTTGCAAGCCGCGCTCATGGGCATGCCGGCGACCGGTTACCTCTTGTGGCTGGGTAGCCTGACCGCCCTGGCCGTAACCCTGACACCCTTTGCTATAGCGGCCGGCCTGAAGATCAGCGTCGGCGAATAATGAGGTCTGACCAAGACGTTATGTTTTAGTCAGTAAAGACCCTACGCTTCTTGCAACGACAAGAAGCAACCGTGATGGAAACAGCAATGAACTGGACCTGGTTTCACAAGCTCGGCTCGCCCAAATGGTTCTATGGCATCAGTGGCAAACTGCTGCCGTGGTTGAGCGTCGCCGCCGTGTTGCTGATCGGCATCGGCCTGGTCTGGGGCCTGGCCTTCGCGCCGCCGGACTACCAGCAAGGCAACAGTTTTCGCATCATTTATATCCATGTTCCTACCGCGATGCTGGCGCAGTCCTGCTACGTGATGCTGGCGGTGTGCGGCATCGTCGGCCTGGTGTGGAAGATGAAACTCGCCGATGTGGCCCTGCAATGCGCTGCGCCCATCGGTGCGTGGATGACCGCTGTGGCGCTGGTCACCGGCGCGATCTGGGGCAAACCGACCTGGGGCTCGTGGTGGGTGTGGGATGCACGACTGACGTCCATGTTGATCCTGCTGTTCCTGTACTTCGGTCTGATTGCCCTGGGCAACGCGATCAGCAACCGTGACAGTGCCGCCAAGGCCTGCGCGGTGCTGGCCATCGTCGGCGTCATCAACATCCCGATCATCAAATACTCGGTGGAGTGGTGGAACACCCTGCACCAGGGCGCCACCTTCACCCTCACTGAAAAACCGGCGATGCCCGTGGAAATGTGGGCGCCGCTGCTGCTGATGGTGCTGGGTTTCTACTGTTTCTTCGGCGCTGTGTTGCTGCTGCGCATGCGCCTCGAAGTGCTCAAACGTGAAGCCCGCACCAGTTGGGTCAAGGCCGAAGTGCAAAACAGCCTGGGAGCGCGCGGATGAGTTTTGCTTCTTTCAGTGATTTTCTCGCCATGGGCCACCACGGCCTGTATGTGTGGACGGCCTATGGCATCTGCCTGGCGGTGCTGGCCCTCAACGTCGCCGCGCCGATCCTGGCCCGCAAGCGTTACCTGCAACAAGAGGCGCGACGTCTGCGCCGGGAGACCGAAAAGTGAATCCGCTGCGTAGAAAGCGTCTGTTGATCATCCTTGCGATTCTGGTGGGCGTCGGCATTGCCGTCGGCCTGGCCTTGAGCGCCTTGCAGCAGAACATCAACCTGTTTTACACGCCCACGCAGATCGCTAATGGCGAAGCGCCGATCGACACGCGCATCCGTGCCGGCGGCATGGTGGAGAAGGGCTCGCTCAAACGCTCCGGCGACTCCCTCGACGTGACCTTCGTCGTCACCGACTTCAACAAAGCCGTGACCATTACTTATCGCGGCATCCTCCCGGACCTGTTCCGCGAAGGCCAGGGCATCGTCGCCCTGGGCAAGCTCAACGCTGACGGTGTGGTGGTGGCCGACGAAGTGCTGGCCAAGCACGATGAAAAGTACATGCCACCGGAAGTGACCAAGGCCCTGAAAGACAGCGGCCAATCCGCGCCAACGCCTGCCAAGGAGGGCTAAGCCATGACGTCCGCACTGTTTATTCCAGAGCTGGGCCAGTTGGCGATGATCCTCGCCCTGTGCTTTGCCATCGTTCAGGCCGTGGTGCCGTTGCTCGGTGCCTGGCGCGGCGACCGCTTGTGGATGAGCCTGGCGCAGCCGGCCGCCTGGGGCCAATGTGCCTTCCTGGTGTTCGCGTTCGGTTGCCTGACCTACGCCTTCATGACCGACGACTTTTCCGTCGCCTATGTGGCGAATAACTCCAACAGCGCGTTGCCTTGGTACTACAAGTTCAGCGCTGTGTGGGGCGCCCACGAAGGTTCGTTGCTGCTGTGGGCGCTGATCCTCGGCGGCTGGACCTTCGCGGTGTCGGTGTTCTCGCGCCAGCTGCCGCAAGTGATGCTGGCCCGCGTACTGGCAGTGATGGGCATGATCAGCATCGGCTTCCTGCTGTTCCTGATCATGACCTCCAACCCGTTCACCCGCATCCTGCCGCAGATCCCGGTGGACGGGCACGACCTCAACCCGCTGCTGCAGGACATCGGCCTGATCGTGCACCCGCCGATGCTCTATATGGGCTATGTCGGTTTCTCCGTGGCCTTCGCCTTCGCCATCGCCGCCTTGCTCGGCGGGCGCCTCGATGCCGCCTGGGCGCGCTGGTCGCGGCCGTGGACCATTGTCGCCTGGGCCTTCCTCGGGATTGGTATCACCCTCGGCTCCTGGTGGGCCTATTACGAGCTCGGCTGGGGCGGCTGGTGGTTCTGGGACCCGGTGGAAAACGCCTCGTTCATGCCTTGGCTGGTCGGCACTGCGCTGATTCACTCGTTGGCGGTCACCGAAAAGCGCGGTGTGTTCAAGAGCTGGACCGTGCTGCTGGCCATCGCGGCATTTTCCCTCAGCCTGCTCGGCACCTTCCTCGTGCGTTCGGGCGTGCTGACCTCGGTGCATGCGTTCGCGTCCGACCCGGAGCGCGGCGTGTTCATCCTGATCTTCCTGCTGTTTGTGGTCGGCGGCTCCCTGACGTTGTTTGCGTTGCGCGCGCCAGTGGTCAAGAGCCAGGTCGGCTTTAACCTGTGGTCGCGGGAAACCCTGTTGCTGGGCAATAACCTGGTGCTGGTGGTGGCCGCTTCGATGATCCTGCTCGGCACCCTGTACCCGTTGGTGCTGGACGCCTTGAGCGGCGCCAAGCTGTCCGTTGGCCCGCCGTATTTCAACGCGTTGTTTATCCCGTTGATGGGCCTGTTGATGGTGGTGATGGCGGTGGGCATGCTGGTGCGCTGGAAAGACACCCCGGTGAAATGGCTGGCCGGCATGCTGATGCCGGTGTTGCTCGGCAGCGTGGCCTTGGCGGTGATCGCCGGGTTTGCCTATGGCGACTTCAACTGGGCGGTGCTCGCGACTTTCCTGCTCGCCGCCTGGGTGTTGCTGGCCGGCGTACGCGACATCTTCGACAAGACCCGTCACAAAGGCCTGGTCAAAGGCCTGCCGACCCTGACCCGCAGCTACTGGGGCATGCAGATCGCCCACATTGGCATCGCCGTGTGCGCCCTTGGCGTGGTGCTCTCCAGCCAGAACAGCGCCGAGCGCGACTTGCGCCTGGCGCCGGGCGAGTCCATGGACCTGGCCGGTTACCACTTCATCTTCGAAGGCGCCAAGCACTTCGAAGGGCCGAACTTTACGTCAGACAAAGGCACGGTGCGTGTCGTGCGCAATGGCAAGGAAATCGCCGTGTTGCACCCGGAAAAACGCCTGTACACCGTGCAGAGTTCGATGATGACCGAAGCCGGCATCGACGCCGGTTTCACCCGTGACCTGTATGTGGCGCTGGGTGAACCGTTGGGCGAGGGCGCCTGGGCGGTGCGGGTGCATGTGAAACCGTTTGTGCGCTGGATCTGGTTCGGCGGCTTGCTTACCGGCTTTGGTGGTTTGCTGGCCGCGCTGGACCGACGGTATCGGGTCAAGGTCAAGAGCCGGGTGCGTGAAGCCCTCGGCCAGGGAGCGGCGGTATGAAGCGTTGGTTGATGGTCGTACCGCTGGCGATGTTTCTGGTGGTGGCGGTGTTCCTGTATCGCGGCCTTTATCTGGACCCGGCCGAGCTGCCGTCGGCCATGATCGGCAAGCCGTTCCCGGCGTTCAGCCTGCCAACGGTGCAGGGCGACAAGACCCTGACCCAGGCCGACCTGCTGGGCAAACCGGCACTGGTCAACGTGTGGGGCACCTGGTGCATTTCCTGCCGCGTCGAGCACCCGGTGCTGAACACGCTGGCCGAGAAGGGCGTGGTGATCTACGGCATCAACTACAAGGACGACAATGCCGCGGCCTTGAAGTGGTTGGCTGAGTTCCACAACCCGTACCAACTGGATATCCGCGATGAAGACGGCAACCTCGGTCTGAACCTGGGCGTCTACGGCGCCCCGGAAACCTTCTTCATCGACGCCAAGGGCGTGATCCGCGACAAGTACGTCGGCGTGATCGACGAAGTGGTGTGGCGCGAGCAACTGGCCGCCAAGTACCAGGCACTGGTCGATGAGGCCAAGCCATGAAGCGTCTGTTAGCCGCTGCGGTGCTGGCGCTGGGACTGGCCGGCGTGGCCCACGCCGCCATCGACACCTATGAATTCGCCAAGGACGTGGACCGCGAGCGTTTCCGCGAACTGACCAAGGAACTGCGCTGCCCCAAGTGCCAGAACCAGGACATCGCCGACTCCAACGCACCCATCGCCGCCGACCTGCGCAAAGAGATCTTCCGCATGCTGGGGGAGGGCAAGGACAACCAGCAGATCATCGACTTCATGGTCGACCGCTACGGTGATTTCGTGCGCTACAAACCGGCCCTCACCGGCAAGACCGCGCTGCTGTGGTTCGGCCCCGCCGGGCTGCTGCTGGCGGGCGTGGTGGTGATGGCGGTGATCGTGCGCCGTCGCCGTGCTGCGCCGACCGATGGTTCCGACGCGCTGTCCCCCGAAGAGCGCAAACGCCTCGACCAATTGCTGGACACCAAGACTGATGATTGATTTCTGGCTCGCAGCTGGCTTGCTGCTTCTGATTGCCCTGAGTTTCCTGTTGATCCCTGTCCTGCGCGGCCGCCGCGCCCAGCGTGAAGAGGATCGCACCGCGCTGAACGTGGCGCTCTACCAAGAACGCGTGGCCGAGTTGCAAGTGCAGCAGGACGAAGGCGTACTGAATGCCGCGCAACTCGACACCGGCCGCGCCGAAGCGGCGCGTGAATTACTGGCTGACACGGAAGGCGTGGAAAAACCCCGTGAATCGCGCCTGGGCAAGCCACTGCCATTTCTGGCGGCGTTCTTGGTGCCGGTCCTGGGGGTTGCGTTGTACCTGCATTACGGGGCCAGCGACAAGGTTGAACTGACCCGCGAATTCTCCCAGCCGCCGGTGTCCATGGAAGACATGACCCACCGCCTGGAACGCGCCGCCGCTGCCCAACCGGACTCGCCGGAAGGCTTGTACTTCCTCGGTCGCGCCTACATGGCCCAGGACCGTTCCGCCGATGCCGCCAAGGTGTTCGAACGCACCGTGGCGCTGGCCGGGCGCCAGCCGGAACTGCTCGGCCAGTGGGCCCAGGCGCAGTATTTTGCTGACAACAAACAGTGGTCGCCCAAGGTGCAGGCGCTCACCGACGAGGCGTTGAAGCTCGATCCAAAGGAAGTCACCAGCCTCGGCCTGTTGGGTATCGCTGCCTTTGAAGGCCAGCGTTATCAAGAGGCTATCGACTACTGGAATCGTCTGTTGGCCCAGCTGCCGCCGCAAGACAACTCCCGCGCAGCGCTGCAAGGTGGCATTGACCGCGCTGCCGAGAAGCTCAAAGAGAGTGGCGGCACCGTTGCTTCTCAAAAAACCGTGATGAACGTCCGCGTGGACCTGTCCGCCGACGTGAAAGCCAAGGCCCTGCCCACCGACAGCGTATTTATCTTTGCCCGTGCCGTGAAAGGCCCGCCGGCACCGCTGGCCGCCAAGCGCGTCACCGTCGCCGAGCTGCCCATCACCGTCGAACTCGGCGACGCCGACGCGATGATGCCGCAGTTGAAACTGTCCAACTTCCCTGAAGTCCAACTGGTTGCGCGCATATCCCGGGCCGGTCAACCGACCACTGGCGAATGGATCGGCCGCAGCCAACCCCTGGCCAGCACCACCACTGCCTTGCAGCAGCTGACCATCGACAGTCCGGACAAGTAACTCGAGGAAACGCCTATGACCGCATTTGCACGCATCACCTTGCTCAGCCTGGTACTGGGCCTGAGCGCCTGTGCGGTCCACCGCCCACCTCCCGGGCCCACCGGCCCGACCATCCCACCGTCAGGCCCATCGACCCAGCCGAGCACCAAACCCTCCGGCCCGGTTACCCCGCCACCGAAACCCGTGCCGACCAAATCGCCGACCTTCGCCCCACCACCGGGCGCGGCCAGCCACTGGGACGGCAAGATGCAGGTGTACGTGCTGGAAGAACAGCCGGATACCTTCTACCGCCAGCGCACGTACTACCGCTGGAGCAACGGTTGGAGCCGGTCGATCAGCCCGAACGGGCCTTGGGAAGAGACCGACGTGCAGGGCGTGCCACCGGGGCTAAGCAAGCAGTACGCGCAATGACAAAAGGCGACCTTCGGGTCGCCTTTTTCTTGCCAGTGAAACGCTTTCTCCAAGCCAATGAAGATCAACTGTGGGAGCCGGGCTTGCCCGCGATGGCGGCGTGTCAGGCACCGAATCAATTGCAGCTAAACCGCCATCGCAGAGGTGCGGCGATCCGACAAGCCAATTCCCACAGGAGACCTCATCGGCTGTCAGACCACCGGACACTCCCGATTCAGCGCTTGATCCACCAACAACTGCGCAATCTCAATCATCTGCACCACCGCCAGCACCTGCTTGCGGCCCGATCCATCCAGATGCTCGGCACAGTCATAGGCACACACGGTTGCCGACTCCAGCATTTCGCTGGCATTGCTTAAGGCAGCTTCAGTGCTTAGGCCGGGGCGGACGGTGAAGATGAGGTTGGGTGGCGTTTGAGGCGTGTCATCCGAGGAGGATGGCGGGGGATCAGGCGTGATTTTTTCCATGACGAAGCTCCTATGAATGAGCACCTCCATCTCGCTACCACACGATGTAAGGAGGCGACTGTACACGGGGTGGTAGACCGGTCATAGAAACCCGGCAGGCCGAAGCCTCCCATGCACAGCCGCCACAAAGCAGCCCGCACAAAAAAACGCCCGTAAGCGTTTTGGGGATCTATGAAAGAACCGGGCTACCACACCCGTTCGCTGATTTTGCAGCGACCCGCGAAGGTTAACGGCGAGGTTGATCGGACGCAACCCGAAATCTGTGTAGGGGCTGTCCTAGGAAACGTTGAAAAAGGTGAGCCGTACGCAGGTGGTCGACCGGGGAGTGGATACCTGGAAGGGCAGGGCCTCCTGCGTACAGCTCGCTCCACATATTGATTACCTGGGGAGCGCTGAGGTGTAGGGATAGTCCGGTATTTGCGTGTGTGTCCGGTCCTACCTAGCTGTTCGGTCAGTATTTAATCCACACCTGATTTGCTAGGTTGAATAACTGAAAAAAAAGGTGTGCCGTCGTGCTGAAGCAGGGCATTTTCATCGGATTAACATTTTGCTTATTGAGCGCCGCGTTCGACGTATACGTAGCATTCGTCACGCAAACCCTCAGTACGGTGGTGGTCATTTTCTACTGCTTTATGTCCTCAGCAGTACTTTTTCTGGCATGTGCGATCCATCGAAATTCGGCGTCCTTGAGTTTAAAAATCAAGGTTGATTGGAAGAGCATCATCGTTGTGAATGTTTCGGTGCTACTTAACTGGGGCGGACTGTTCTACGCCCTCCGTTATCTCGAGCCCGCAGTCGTCGGAGTCGCATCGGTGGCCTGTGGCCCTGCACTCACTTTGCTTATTTCTCTGCTCGATAAACGTGGTGCCAGGATTGCTTTGGAGGACGCATTGGTCTCGGGCCTGGTGCTCTTCTCAGTTGGAGTTATGTTGTTCAACTCCTTTGCCGGGGAGAGCGGTATATCCACTACCTCCGTAGGCCAGCGGTCACTGGGGATCTTCAGCGTTATCGTTTGCGCCCTGGGCACTGTCATGTACACAGTATTTTCAAAGAAAATGTTTGCTCGGCAGTGGGCCATTTATGAAATCCTGGCCGTCAGAAACATCGCCATGATCGCTGTTTGTGTCATCGCAATTCCTGTGGCGGGGGGAAGTTTTTCCATTAATCGAGAGTTAATTCTGCCCATGTTGATCCTGGTGGTGATCGGCCATTTATTGCCGATTTACTTGATCCAGAAAACCATCTATTACCTCACTCCGATCCACGTATCTCTGGTGTTGCTGACCCTTCCGGTATTTGTCCTGTTACTCCAGTACCTGGATGCCCGAGTGGCGTTTTCCGTGGCGAGTGTCGCGGCCGTCAGCATCATTGTGCTTTTGCTGTTGGGGCGGGCCTTGTACGCAATGAGGAGGGCGGTACCATGATTAAAGTAGTGGTGGTCGACGGATTTTCATCCGGTAAATTTGTCGCGAAACGACTGAACGAAGAGGGGTGCTTGCTGATGCATGTGGCCTCATCCGGCAGTTTGGATCGTTACTATTACAAGGGCTTCGACCAAACGCTGTATGACCAGATGATCGTCAATATCGATCTCGCAGCGACGGTGGCGAGTGTCGAGTATTTCGAGCCTCAGTTCATCATCGCCGGTGCCGAAACCGGTGTGCTGCTCGCCGACCAGTTGAACGAGCGACTGCAGCTACCGTATCGCAATGATTTCGACAAAACCCATGCCCGTCGAAACAAGTACGAGATGATCCAGTGCATTACCCAGGCGCAATTACCCGCCGCACGACAGTTCCTCGCCAGTACCTGGGACCTCGCACAAGGCTGGATCAACACCCACGGGCGTTTTCCTGTGGTAATCAAACCCCTTGAGAGTGCAGGAGCGGATGGGGTGTTTGTTTGCGAGGACATGGACGCTTGTGAGATCGCCGTGAAAAAGTTGTTGGGGACGACAAACCGATTGAGTATCCCAAACACCCAGGTCTTGATTCAGGAGTACCTGGCCGGGTTGGAGTATGTGGTGAATATGGTCTCCCTGGACGGCCAGCAGCTCGTCACTGAAGTCGTGCGCTATCAAAAGCAGCGCACGCAGGGGGGCGGCATCCTCTATGACATTGACGAGTTAATCGGGCCCGACTCGGCGGTCTATTCGGTATTGGTGGATTACACTCGGGCCGTAGTGCGATGCTTGGGTATCCACAATGGACCCAGCCACGCGGAGGTCATGTTCACCGAGGACGGGCCGAAATTGGTGGAAATTGCAGCCCGTACCGATGGCATTCTTCGCCCGGGCGTATCCAGGCAAACCACTGGTCTTGGGCAGATTGATGCGGTGGTGTTATCCATCGTCGAACCTGAACATTTTACGCAGCGGCTGGTTAAAGGAGAGCATTATCAACTGTTGCAACATACCTACAATGTTGGCCTGATCAACCGCTTGGAAGGCTATTTCTATAAGGACCAGTTCTTGAGCGAGCTGCGCAAGCTGGATTCTTTTTATGAAGCGGCTTTTTACGTTGAGAACGGTGAGCACATAGGCGCGACCCATGACGTTTTCAGTCAGCCAGGGACTGTCTATCTGGTTCATGCGGACCGTGCAGTTATCGCAGCAGATTACCGCAGAGTGCGCGCACTTGAGTTGCAGGGAAGCTATATAGGGAGGCGTTGAAGTTTGCGCCGTTGTTCATTTTCTCATTCCGCTTTCAACGAGACGGACCTCATGCATCTCCACGTCATACGCCACGGCGAAACCTGGGCCAACGCCGAGCACCGCTACCTCGGCGCACTCGATCCGGAATTGACCGAGCGGGGCAGGGAACAGGCCGCCTCTCTGAGCAAGAACCTGCCCTGCGGCATCGAAGTGTTGATCGTCTCTCCACGCCTGCGAGCCCAGCAAACGGCGCAGATTCTTAATCAGGCGTTGAACCTTGAACCCGTGACGATGGACAGCTTCCGCGAGCGCGATGTGGGTGTTTTCGAGGGTTTGACCCAGGCACAAGCCAAAGCCTTGCACCCAGCGCTTTGGGCGCAGAACATCACGCGGCAATGGGCGATCGGGCCAACGGGCGGTGAGTCGATTGCCGAGGTGGTCACGCGAGTGCACCAAGGCCTTGCCGAACTGGCGGCACTCTATCCAACCCAGTCGGTTTTGCTGGTGGCGCATGGTTTTTTGGCCAAGGTAATCCGGGCGTTGGCCATCGGGGACTTTTCGGATTTTTACACCTGGCAGCTTTCCAATGGAGCAATGCTGGTCCTCGAGGATTTTGAACTGAAGAGGCTTCCGACTGTTTCGCCCTTCGAATCTCAGTGAAACACCTCCACCCCTGTGGATAGGGAGCTTGCTCCCTCGCCACAGAGGGTTGCGGTGACATTCCAACCTTTCACAAAACCTTCATCCAGCCGACCCCCTCCAGTCATGTGCAAGTAATAGCACTGACACCTCCCGCGCCTACTGTCGTTTGAACTCAACCGCAGCCATCCCCTGGCTGTTCAAACAAGACAGAGAAGCCCATGACGCACGCTATCCATGTCGATCACTTGAACAAGACCTTTGCGAAGAAGCCCGCGTTGGTCGACCTCGAACTCACCGTTGCCGCTGGTGAGATGGTCGCGCTGATTGGCGCTTCCGGTTCCGGCAAGTCCACGTTGTTGCGCCATTTGGCGGGCCTGGCCTGTTGCGACAAGCGCAACGGCGGCAGCGTCAAGGTGCTGGGCCGGGAGGTGCAGGCCAGCGGACGCTTGAATGGCAAGGTGCGGCGGTTGCGGGCGGACATCGGCTACATCTTCCAGCAGTTCAACCTGGTCAATCGCCTGAGCGTGCTCGACAACGTGCTGCTCGGGTGCCTGGGCCGCATGCCGCGCTGGCGTGGCAACCTGGGGCTGTTCAATGCCGAGGAGAAGGCGTTTGCCATGGCGTCGCTGGCGCGCGTCGGCCTGGCCGATCTGGCCGCGCAACGGGCTTCGACCTTGTCCGGCGGCCAGCAGCAGCGCGTGGCGATTGCCCGTGCGTTGACTCAGCGCGCCGAGGTGATCCTGGCCGACGAACCGATCGCGTCCCTCGACCCAGAGTCGGCGCGCAAGGTCATGGAGATCCTCGCCGACATCAACCGCCGCGACGGCAAGACCGTGGTGGTAACCCTGCATCAAGTCGATTACGCCATGCGTTACTGCCCGCGTGCCGTGGCTCTGAAAGGCGGGCGCATTCATTTCGACGGGCAGGGCAGTTCGATGAGCAGCCAGTTTCTCAACGATTTATACGGTGCCGACGTCGACACCAGCCTGATGTGTTCCGACCAAACCCGCCGTGCCGAAGCGCCCCCTCGGCTGGCCCTGGCGCGCGCTTGAAACCCTACTCACGACCCACAGGAGTCCCGTCCATGTTGAACCGTATCGGCCATGTGTTTTTGTCTGCCGTGTTGCTGGCCAGTGTCGCGCTGGGCAACGCCCACGCCGCTGACAAGGTGATCAATTTCGGCATCATGTCCACCGAGTCTTCGCAGAACCTCAAGAGCATCTGGCAGCCGTTCCTGGATGACATGCACAAGAAGACCGGCCTGACCATCAACGCCACCTTCGCCTCCGACTACGCCGGCCTGATCCAGGGCATGCGCTTCAACAAGGTCGACGTGGCCTGGCTGGGCAACAAGGCCGCGATGGAAGCGGTGGACCGTTCCAACGGCGAGATCTTCGCCCAGACCGCTGCCGCCAACGGCGCCGCCGGTTACTGGAGCGTGCTGATCGTGCGCAAGGACAGCCCGATCAACAACGTCGACGACATGCTCAAGAATGCCAAGAACCTGACCTTCGGCAACGGTGACCCGAACTCCACCTCGGGCTACCTGGTGCCGGGCTACTACGTGTTCGCCAAGAACAACGTGGACGCCGCCACGGCGTTCAAACGCACGCTGAACTCCAGCCATGAGGTCAACGCGTTGAGCGTGGCCAAGGGGCAGTTGGACGTGGCCACCTTCAACACCGAAAGCTGGGACCGCCTGGAAGTCACCCAGCCCGACAAAGCCGCGATGCTCAAGGTGATCTGGAAATCTCCGCTGATCCCGGCCGACCCGATGGTGTGGAGCAAGGCGCTGAGCGACAGCGAGAAAACCAAGATCCGCGATTTCTTTGCCAACTATGGCGACACCGATGAAGAGAAAGCGGTGCTGAAGAACATGCAGCTGGGCAAGTTCCTCGCCTCCAACGACGACCAACTGTTGCCGATCCGCCAGCTGGAGCTGTTCAAGCAGCGCACCACGATCAGCGCTGACAGCAAGCTGGACGCGGCCGACAAGGCCAAGAAACTCGCCGACATCGACGCCGACCTGGCGAAGCTGCAACAGCGCATTTCCGAGCTGGACAAGAAAACTGCGGTCAACGGCTAATCCCCCGCCTGTATGCGGAGTGCTTTTGGGGTGAGGGGGCTTGTCCCCCTCCGGGTTCACAGCAGAGCCATTGGGGCTGCTGCGCAGCCCAGCGCGGGGCAAGCCCGCTCACCACAGAAGCCAGGCTCACCACAGAAAGCCCACTCATACACATTGATCGAGAGTGACCCATGACTACCTTGCACGCTGAAGCCGTCGGCAAACGCACGTGGCCGCAATACCTCGGCTGGGGCCTGTTCCTGGTCTTGCTCGCCTGGGCCTGGCACGGCGCGGAAATGAACCCGCTGGCGCTGTACCGCGACTCCGGAAACATGGCGACCTTCGCCGCCGACTTCTTCCCGCCGGACTTCCACGAGTGGCGCTCCTACCTCAAGGAGATGATCGTCACCGTACAAATCGCCCTCTGGGGCACGGTGTTGGCCATCGTCTGCTCGGTGCCGCTGGGCATCTTGTGCGCCGACAACATCACCCCCTGGTGGGTGCACCAACCCCTGCGCCGGGTCATGGACGCCTTCCGCTCCATCAATGAAATGGTCTTCGCGATGTTGTTCGTGGTCGCCGTCGGCCTCGGCCCTTTCGCCGGTGTATTGGCCCTGTGGATCAGCACCACCGGCGTGCTCGCCAAGCTGTTTGCCGAAGCCGTCGAAGCCATCGACCCAGGCCCGGTGGAAGGCGTACGTGCCACCGGCGCGAGCGCCCTGCAGGAAGTGATCTACGGCGTGATCCCCCAAGTGATGCCGCTGTGGGTGAGCTACGCGCTGTACCGCTTCGAAGCCAACGTCCGTTCGGCGACGGTGGTGGGCATGGTCGGTGCGGGCGGGATCGGCGTGATCCTCTGGGAAAACATCCGCGCCTTCCAGTTCGTACAAACCTGCGCGGTGTTGCTGGTGATCATCGTGGTGGTGAGCGCTATCGACGTGTTGTCCCAACGCCTGCGCAAGCAGTTCATCTGACGTCGGAGGGGTGCCCACGCGGCGCTTTTTTTTAACATGCAGTTGTCTAGACAAGATGAGCCGGTGTACCGCGAACTCGCGGATATCCTGCGCCGTGAACTGAGCAGCTATCAGGCCGGCGACTTCCTGCCCGGCGAGGTGCACATGGCCGAGCGCTTTGGCGTCAACCGCCACACCCTGCGCCGGGCTATCGACGAGCTGGTGTTCGAAGGCAGCCTGTTACGCCGCCAGGGAAAGGGCACCCAGGTGCTCGACCGCCCGCTCATCTACCCGATGGGCGCCGAGACCTCCTATAGCCAATCGTTGTCGGCCCAGGGCGTAGGGGTGGAAGCGCTGTTGCTCAAGCGCCGCTACTGCTACGCCAGCCGTGAAGAGGCGCAGCACTTAGGCATCGCCGAGATGGCGCCAATGATCGAACTGCAAACCCTGCGCAAGCTCGACCACCAGCCCGTCAGCCTGATCCGCCATCGCTACTGCGCCAGCCGCGCGCCGTTGCTGGCCGACTACACCGGCGGGTCTTTGCGCCACTACCTGCGCGAGCGTGACCTGCCGCTGACCCGCACCCACAGCCTGATCGGTGCGCGTTTGCCCAACCGTGACGAAGCCGCGCTGCTGATGATGCCCCGGCATTTGCCGGCGCTCACCGTATTCACCCTTTCCCGCGATCGCGATGGCCACCCGGTGGAGCTGGCGCAGTCCACCAGCCGTTCGGATCGCTTCCAGTACCAGGTGATGACTTGATGGAGCCTTTGATGAGCCTGTCCCCGCGTCAACACTGGATCGGCGTGCTTGCTCGCGCCCAGCTCAGTGAACTGCAGCCCCACGAAGCCGCGTTGAAGGACGCCGAATACCAACTGATCCGCGCCCCGGAAATCGGCATGACCCTGGTGCGCGGCCGCATGGGCGGCGATGGCGCGCCGTTTAACGTCGGCGAAATGAGCGTGACCCGCTGTGTGGTGCGCCTGGCCGATGGCCGCACCGGCTACAGCTACCTGGCCGGGCGCGACAAGGTCCATGCCGAGTTGGCCGCCTTGGCCGATGCCCATCTGCAAGGCACGCAGCCCAGCCGCTGGCTCAGCGATTTGATCACCGCGCTGGCCAATGCCCAGGCCGCCCGCCGTGCGCAAAAAGAAGCCGATACCGCCGCCACCAAGGTCGAGTTCTTCACGCTCGTACGAGGAGAAAACTGATGAGTGCGCCACTGTTGCAGCCGGCGTTTGTTGACCCGGTCCTTGATGCCCAGCGCGGTTTTCGTGCCGCACTCAAGGCCCTCGCCGAGCCCGGTTTGATCCAGCACCTGCCGTGCGCGCCACGCCTCGACGGCCTGGCGCCCGCCACCTACGCCTTGTGCCTGGCGCTCTTGGATACCGACACGCCGCTATGGCTGGCGCCGAGCTTCGAAACGCCGCTGATCCGCGCCAACCTGGCCTTCCATTGCGGCTGCCCGTTGACGTCGAAGCGCGAAGACGCGGTCTTCGCGCTGCTCGGCGAACAGGACCTGCTCGACCTCAGTGGCTTCGACCACGGCAATGACCGCTACCCCGATCAGTCCTGCACCCTGCTCGTGCAGCTCACCGACCTGGAAGGCGGTCGCGGCCTGCTGTGGCGCGGCCCCGGCATCAAGGCCCAGCGCCAGGTGCACCTGCCGGTGCCCCAAGACTTCTGGCACGAACGTCAGCGCCGCGAAGCTTTCCCCCGCGGGCTGGACGTTGTGTTCGCTGCCGGCCACCACTTGATCGGCCTGCCACGCAGCAGCCGCATTGCACAGGAGCACGCCTGATGTACGTAGCCGTCAAAGGTGGCGAACAGGCCATCGACAATGCCCACCGCCTGCTGGCGAAAAAACGCCGTGGCGATACCGCGATTCCGGAACTGAGCGTGACGCAAATCCGCGAGCAACTGCCGTTGGCCGTGGCACGGGTGATGACGGAAGGTTCGCTGTTCGACGAAGAACTCGCCGCGCTGGCGATCAAGCAAGCGGCGGGGGATCTGGTGGAAGCAATCTTCCTGCTGCGCGCCTACCGCACCACGCTGCCGCGCTTCAGCCCGAGCCTGCCGATCGACACCGCGCACATGTCGCTGAGCCGGCGTTTGTCGGCCACGTTCAAGGACGTGCCGGGCGGTCAATTGCTCGGCCCGACCTTCGATTACACCCATCGCCTGCTGGATTTTGCGCTGCTGGCCGAAGGTGAATATCCAGGGCCGCAGACCACGCCGGAGGCGACGTTGGAAGCCTGCCCACGCGTCCTCGGCCTGCTCGCCAAAGAAGGCCTGATCAAGCCCGAAGTCGACGACAACGCCACGGTCGCCGACATCACTCGCGACCCGCTGGAATACCCCGCCAGCCGTGCCGAACGCCTGCAGGCCCTGGCCCGTGGCGATGAAGGCTTCCTGTTGGCGCTGGGCTACTCGACCCAACGTGGCTACGGCCGCAATCACCCGTTTGCCGGCGAGATTCGCATCGGCGATGTGGACGTGTGGATCGATCCGCAAGAGCTGGGCTTCCCCATTTGCCTGGGCAGCATCGAAGTGACCGAGTGCGAGATGGTCAACCAGTTCGTTGGCTCGGCCACTGAGCTGGCGCAGTTCACGCGCGGGTATGGCCTGGCGTTCGGGCATGCCGAGCGCAAGGCCATGGGGATGGCGTTGGTCGACCGCTCGTTGCGCGCCGGGGAATACAACGAAGAGATCGTCTCGCCGGCCCAGCGCGAGGAGTTCGTGCTGGCGCACTGCGACAACGTCGAGGCCGCCGGTTTTGTCTCGCACCTCAAGCTACCGCACTACGTGGACTTCCAGTCCGAGCTGGAGCTGATCCGCAAACTGCGCCAATCCGCCGAGGGCTCCCGCCATGAATGACACGGCCTACAACTTCGCCTACCTCGACGAACAGACCAAACGCATGATCCGCCGCGCGTTGCTCAAGGCGGTGGCGATCCCCGGTTACCAGGTACCGTTCGGTGGCCGCGAAATGCCATTGCCGTATGGCTGGGGCACGGGCGGCATGCAACTGACCGCCGCGATCCTCGGCGCGGATGACGTGCTCAAGGTCATCGACCAGGGCGCCGATGACACCACCAACGCCGTGTCGATCCGCCGCTTTTTCGCGCGCACTGCGGGCATCGCCACCACCGAAGCCACGCCGGACGCCACGCTGATCCAGACCCGCCACCGCATCCCGGAAACACCCTTGCAGGCTGGGCAGATCATGGTTTACCAAGTGCCGATCCCCGAGCCGTTGCGCTTCATCGAACCGTCGGAAACCGAGACCCGCACCATGCACGCCCTGAATGATTACGGGGTGATGCACGTAAAGCTCTACGAAGACATCGCCACCTTCGGCCATATCGCCACCAGCTACGCCTACCCGGTGATGGTCGACGAGCGCTACGTGATGGACCCGTCGCCGATCCCTAAATTCGACAACCCGAAACTCGACATGAGCCCGGCGCTGATGTTGTTCGGCTCCGGTCGCGAAAAGCGCCTGTACGCGGTGCCGCCGTATACGCAGGTCACCAGCCTCGACTTTGAAGACCACCCGTTCGCCGTGCAGCAGTGGGAGCACAACTGCGCGATCTGCGGCAGCCATGAGTCGTTCCTTGATGAGCTGATTCTGGATGACGCCGGGACCCAGCGTTTCGTGTGCTCCGACACCTGGTATTGCGCCCAACGGGTTCTGGAGAACAACCAATGAGCCAGGTTCTTTTGAAGCAAAAAGCCGACGCACCGCTACTGCAAGTGCGCGACCTGTCCCTGCTGTACGGCCCGGAGAAGGGCTGCCAGGACGTCAGCTTCGATCTGTACCCCGGCGAAGTGCTGGGCATCGTCGGCGAGTCCGGCTCGGGTAAATCCACCTTGCTCTCGTTGTTGAGCGGGCGTCTGCCACCGCAAGCGGGCAGCATCGGCTATCGCAGCAAGGACGGCGAATGGCTGGACCTCTACAGCGCCAGCGAAGCCGAGCGCCGCACCTTGCTGCGGACCGAATGGGGCTTCGTCGAGCAGAACCCTCGCGACGGCCTGCGCATGGGCGTGTCGGCGGGCGCCAATATCGGTGAGCGTCTGATGGCCCAAGGCGTGCGCAACTATGAGCAACTGCGCGGCGCCGGGTTGGACTGGTTGAGCCAGGTGGAAATCGACCCCCAGCGTATCGACGACTTGCCGCGCACCTTCTCCGGCGGCATGCAGCAGCGCCTGCAAATCGCCCGCAACCTGGTCTCCAGCCCACGCCTGGTGTTTATGGATGAGCCCACCGGCGGCCTGGATGTGTCGGTGCAAGCGCGCCTGCTCGACCTGTTGCGCGGCCTGGTGCGTGAGCTGGACCTGGCGGTGGTGATCGTCACCCACGACCTGGCCGTGGCGCGGCTGCTGGCCGACCGCCTGATGGTCATGCGCCGCTCGCGGGTGGTGGAAACCGGGCTCACCGACCAGATCCTCGACGATCCACAGCACCCTTACTCTCAACTGCTGGTGTCTTCGGTATTGCAGCCATGACAAATGCCTTGATCGAGGTCCGTGACCTTTCGAAAACCTTCACCCTGCACCAGCAGAACGGCGTGGTGCTCAACGTGTTGCGCGGCGTGGAATTCAGCGTGCAGGGCGGTGAGTGCATGGTGCTGCATGGCGCGTCCGGTGCGGGTAAAAGCACCTTGCTGCGCACCTTGTACGGCAATTATCTAGCGGCGGGCGGCAGCATCCGCGTGCGCCATGCTGGCGAATGGCTGGAACTGGTCGGCGCCGAGCCGCGTGACATTCTCCAGGTGCGTCAACAGACCCTTGGCTATGTCAGCCAATTCCTACGGGTGATCCCGCGTGTGGCTTGCCTGGATGTGGTGATGGAGCCGGCCCTGGCGCGCGGCTGGTCCAAGGCGAATGCGCAGTCCCGCGCCGAGCACCTGCTGACCCGCCTGAACATCCCGCAGCGTCTGTGGCAACTGGCACCCGGTACGTTCTCCGGTGGCGAGCAACAGCGCGTCAACATCGCCCGCGGTTTCATGGTGGCCTGGCCGGTGATGCTGCTGGACGAACCCACCGCGTCTTTGGACGACAACAACCGCCAGGTGGTGCTGGAACTGATGAACGAAGCCAAGGCTGAGGGCGCCGCGCTGATCGGCATCTTCCACGACCGTGCTGCCCGTGAAGCGGTCGCCGACCGCCATTTCGACATGACCCCCACGTCCGTCGCCGCAGAGGAATACGCCCATGCCCGCTGAACAGATCCTCAGTAATGCCCAGATTGTCATGGCTGATCGCATGTTCCTGGGCTCGGTGGTGCTGCGCGACGGCACTATCGTCGACCTCGCCGAGGGCCGCAGCCAGCTGCCCCAGGCCCAGGACCTCGGCGGTGATTGCCTGTTGCCGGGCCTGGTGGAGTTGCACACCGACAACCTGGAAAAACACATGACCCCGCGCCCCGGCGTGGACTGGCCGTCGACCTCCGCGGTGCTCAGCCATGATGCGCAGATCATCGCGGCGGGCATCACCACGGTGTTCGACGCGGTGTCCATCGGCGACGTGAACCCCAAGGGCAACCGCATGAAAAAGCTGCCGGCGATGCTCGAGGCCATCGCCCAGGCGGAAGGTGCCGGCCTGACTCGCGCCGAGCACCACCTGCACCTGCGTTGCGAGCTGTGCCACCCGGATACCCTCAGCGTGTTCCGCGACCTGGTGGAAAACCCGTTGGTGCGGCTGGTGTCGGTGATGGACCATTCGCCGGGCCAGCGCCAGTTCGTGCTCGAATCCAAATACCGTGAGTACTACATGGGCAAGTACCACCTGAACGACGAGACCATGGACGCGTTCATCGTGCTGCAAAAAGCCAACTCCCTGGCCTACAGCGACCGCTATCGCGCGGCCATCGTCGAGCATTGCCTGGCGCGTGGCCTGTCGGTGGCCAGCCACGACGACGCGACACTGGCCCACGTGGAAGAGTCGGCGCGCTACGGCATGACCATCGCCGAATTCCCCACCACCCTGGAAGCCGCGAAGGGCTGCCAGGCGCTGAACATGAAAGTCTTGATGGGCGCGCCGAACGTGGTGCGCGGTGGGTCGCACTCGGGTAATGTGGCCGCGGCGGGCCTGGCGGCCGAGGGGTTGCTGGATATACTTTCCAGTGACTACTACCCGGCGAGCCTGTTGCAGGCTGCGTTTGTGCTGGCTGACCAGCAGGACGGCGGCGACCTGTCGCGGGCGGTCAAGATGATCAGCCTGGCGCCCGCGCAAGCGGCAGGCCTGAAGGATCGCGGTGAAATTGCCATTGGCCTGCGCGCCGACCTGGTCCAAGCCCGCAGCCGCCAAGGGCTTCCTGTAGTGCAACAAGTATGGCGACAAGCGAAGAGGGTGTTTTGATGGCAGGCAGGTTGATCTATCTCATCGGGCCCTCCGGCTCGGGCAAGGACAGCCTGCTGGATGCCGCACGCCCCCGTTTGGCCGAGCGCGGTTGCCGCATCGTGCGCCGCGTTATCACCCGCTCGGCGGAAGCGGTGGGTGAAGCGGCGCAGGGGGTGAGCCCGGAGCAGTTTGCCACGATGCAGGCCGAGGGCGCGTTTGCCCTCAGCTGGCAGGCGAATGGCTTGTCCTACGGCATTCCCAGGGAAATCGACGACTGGCTGGCGGCGGGTGACGACGTGCTGGTCAACGGCTCCCGCGCGCACCTGGCGCAGACGCGCGAACGTTACCCGACGTTGCTGGTGTTGCTGCTGACGGTTGACCAGGCCGTGTTACGCCAACGCTTGATCGCACGAGGGCGTGAGGCGTTGGCGGACATTGAAGCGCGCCTGGCGCGCAATGCGCGCTTCACGGCCGACTTGATCGCCGGTCATGGCGCGGGGTTGTTTGTCCTGGACAATTCCGGGCCGCTGGCACATACCGTCGAACGCCTGCTGTGCTGCCTGGACCACGGGCACTCGGCATGCGCCTGACCTTGCTTGGCACCGGTGACGCGCGGCAAGTCCCGGTGTATGGCTGCGAGTGCCCCGCGTGCGGTTTGGCGCGCAGCGATGCCAGCCTGCGCCGCCGACCTTGCAGTGCGCTGATCGAATGCGCCGACCAGCGCTGGCTGATCGACAGCGGCTTGCCCGACCTCACCGAACGCTTCCCGCCGCGCAGTTTCAACGGGATTCTGCAAACCCACTACCACGCCGATCATGCCCAGGGCCTGCTGCACCTGCGCTGGGGCCAAGGGCTGGTGATCCCGGTGCATGGGCCTGCGGATCCGGAGGGTTTATCCGACCTCTACAAGCATCCGGGTATCCTGGATTTCAGCCAGCCATTCAGCGAATTCGAAACCCGGCAGTTTGGCCCACTCAGCGTCACCGCGTTACCGTTGCAGCATTCCAAGCCGACCCTGGGTTACCTGCTGGAAGGCGAGGGGCGGCGCATCGCCTACCTCACCGACACCGTCGGCCTGCCACCGGCGACCCTGGCCTGGCTGCAACGTGAACCGCTGGACGTGCTGGTACTGGATTGCTCCATGCCGCCGCAACCGCAGGCACCGCGCAATCACAATGACCTGACGCTGGCGTTGCAGAGCATCGAGGACACAGGGGCTCAGTTGGGTGTGTTGACCCATGTGGGGCATACGCTGGATGCGTGGTTGCTGGAGCACCGCCGGGAGTTGCCGCGGCATGTTTCCATTGGTTGGGATGGGCGCGTGCTTTGAGGTGGAACTGGCTTCCACCTCTGATCCAAATTGTCAGGGCGATGGGGTTTCAGCCAGCAACTGCTCCACATACTCCACAAACGCCCGTGCCTTGGCACTCGCCATTCTGCCCGTGGCGTACACGGCCCATAAATCCCGCGCGGGTAACGTCCAATCGGCCAGTACGGTCTTCACTTCGCCACTGGCCAGCTCCGGCGCGAACATCCAGGTAGACGACAACGTCAGCCCCAAATGGCTCAACACCGCCGCACGTACACCCTCAGCCGCGGTGACGCGCACGCGCCCATGGGCGACGATGGGGTATTCCTGGTCGCCTTGGGTAAAGCACCAGTGCGAGCCTTCGCCACGGGTGTAGATGATGGCTTGGTGTTGCAGCACATCCGCCGGTGTGGCGGGCTCGCCGAAGCGTTCGAAGTAAGCCGGGGTGCCCAGGATGACGCAGGGCGATTCACCGATCTTGCGCGCCGTTAGGCTTGAGTCATTCAGGTTGCCCATGCGCAGGGCGAGATCGATGCCTTCTTCGATCAGGTTGAGGCTACGGTCGTCGAGCACAACGTCCACATTCAACTCGGGGAACTGCGTCAGGAAGGGGCCCAGGTGAGGAATGATGTGCATCCGGGCGAAGGTTACCGGAGCGCTGATGCGCAAGGTGCCGGTGAGCCCCGCCCCCGCGCCGCGTGCAGCGTCGTCAGCGGCGTTGGCTTCATCAATGGCGCGCTTGGCCTTCTCGAAAAACACCAGGCCTGCTTCGGTGGGCGTCAGGCCCCGCGTGGAGCGCAGCACCAACCGCACGGCCAGGCGCGTTTCCAATTGCGCAATGCTTTTGGAGACGGCGGGCTGACCGATGCCCAGGCGTTTGGCGGCAGCGGAGAAGGAGCCCGTTTCGATCACGTGGACGAAGGTTTCCATAGCGGTGAGACGGTCCATCGGCTGTTCCTGCTTGGCGTGGCGGCGCTCAAGCCTAAGGCGATGGACGACGGCTGTCATGCGTTTCCCGCCCTGAGCAGGCGGGTTTTCAATATTCAGTAAAACAGCCGTCAGTCAGGGATGGGTATTCTGTGCTTGAGTAAAGATAACTCTAGGGTTGCTTTTATTCAGGCCAAGCCAAGGAGGCTGGGGGGGCTAAGCAGGTTATTGATCAAGGAACTGCAAGAGGCAGGTTGGGTATTGGATCGGGTCACCGGCAGTCATCACATTTTTACCCATCGCTATAACCCGTACACCCTCCCGGTGCCGCATCCCAAGAAGGACCTGCCGCTGGGCACCGTCAGAAGCATCAGGAAACGCGCCGGTTTGTTTCAGTTTTAAGGAGAGCATTCATGCAATACCCAATCTGTATCGAATGGGGCGATGACTTCACCGCCACCGGTATCCAGATCCCCGATATCCCAGGCGCAGTCACCGCCGGGGACAGTTTTGAAGAGGCCTACAACGCCGCCGTGGAAGTCGCGCACATCATGCTGCAAGCCATCGCCGCAGAGGGCGGGGTGATTCCGATGCCAACGTCGGTGGCCCATCATCACGCGAACGAAGACTACGCCGAAATGGGCTGGGGCATGTTGGAGCTGGACGTCACGCCCTACTTGGGCAAGACCGAGAAGGTCAATGTGACCTTGCCCGGTTATGTCATCCAGCGTATTGACCGTTATGTGCGCGAGCACAAGGTCAAAAGCCGTTCTTCATTCCTGGCCGATGCCGCGCTTGAGAAATTGGTGCGGTCCTGAACGGGGCACCGACTGCGGCCACCGGCGCCGTTTTGGATGCCTTGAAGAACGTTGAACAGGTATGTCCTCACCCTTCGGAAAACCGCGTACTTGAACAACACCTGTTTTTTTAGATCTTGTTTTTTTCCTGCAAAAACAACGTGATGCCGTTCAGGTTGTTGTGTTGTCGAGTGTTTAAATTGCAAATGAATGCTTAGTTATATCGCCGCGTATGTCGAACCGCGCAAGTGTTGCGGTTAGAACCACATCTACGTTGGTGTCCAGTTTTTCAGCGTGCGAGCGTATCTCTAGAACGGCGGATCAACGGTCGGTTGGCCGGCGTTCTGGGTTACTCGAACGCCGAATTGGCTTGATTCGGCTCTTTTTATTCACACTGAAGGCGCCGCACAATGAATAACTATGACCTGCGCAGTATGAGTCCTCTTAATAACCTGCCGGTATCGGACCCCGGCCCGTTTGGTGCGGGGGCTGGAAATAAGCCCGCCTACACAACGGACCAGGCAGCCAAACAACTCTCGCGGGAAAACCTGCGCTTTCATGACCGTAATGATGATTCGACCGTCGATGTGCATTACACGGTAGACAACAGTTTCACTCAACCGCAGCAGCAACGCGTCCGCCAGGCGCTGCAGTCTTGGCAGGATGTTGCCAATATCAACTTTCGCGAGCAGTCAGGCGGCTCGGACGGCACGCTCAACGTGCGCAACAATCCACGCAGCGATCGTGGTGTCGCGACCTCTCCGAACCGTACCACTTCTCACACCACGGCCACGCTTGGCACACAGGGGGGGAACAGCTCAGCCGCATTGGGCAGTCACTTTTCGCTGACTGCCATTCATGAGATAGGCCACGCCATCGGTCTGCATCATCCGGGTGACTACAACGGCGGTAACCCCAATTACCAGACTGGCGCGACCTACGCAGGGGATACGCATGCGCGCACTGTCATGAGTTACTTTTCGGAGAAAAATCAGAAGGGCCATGACTTCAAGAACCAGAGCCCGTCCGCGCCGATGATGGACGATATCGCCGCGGCACAACGCCTGTACGGTGCCAACCATCAAACCCGTAACACCGACACCACCTATGGCTTCAATTCCAATACCGAAAGGGAGGCGTTTAGCCTCAAAAGCGCCACGGACAAACCGGTCTTCTGTGTGTGGGACGGCGGGGGGATCGACACGATGGATTTCTCCGGGTTTGTCCAGGACCAGAACATCGACCTGAACGCCGAATCGTTTTCCGATGTGGGCGGGTTGAAGGGCAATGTGTCGATTGCCAAGGGCTGCACGATTGAAAACGCAATGGGCGGCGCCGGCCGGGACACGCTCTCGGGGAATGATGCCGCTAATCGGCTCAAGGGCGGTGGGGGCGCTGATACCCTGAGAGGCGGGGGTGGCGCGGATACCTTTGTCTACGACAAGGCCAGTGACTCCACGCCGGACCAGCCTGACATGATCGAGGATTTCACCAGCGGTACCGATAAAATCGACGTGTCGGGTGCGTTGAAGGACGCGGGTGTCCGTGGCCTGGTATTTACCGATCGGTTCACTGGGCGAGCGGGTGAAGCAGTGCTTAAGCAGGATGCCAGTACGGGCCAGTCAAGCCTGGCCATTGACCTGAAAGGAACGGGCACTGCGGACTTGTTGGTCAAGAGTAAGGGCGAGATCAAACCGGCCGATGTGCGGTGGGACGGCCAGGCACCGGAGGTCTCACCCTTGCCCAAGCCGGCGCCTGCTCCCACACCGGCGCCTGTCCCCACTCCCGCGCCCTTGCCGGATAAAAAGCAGGACAGTACCGCTGGCGTGATCCACATCTTTGTCGTCACATTGCTAGCGATCTTCTCGCAGTTGCTGGGCCTGCTAACGTCGTCGTCCGGCCAGGCATCCGCTGGAAAAAAACAGCCCTGATTCCATCACTCAAGCGGTGGCGGCCGTGCCCTGGCGCGAAGCACTCAGGAACCGCAGCAACGCCACCAACGGAAATGCACTGCCCACCAGCATCACGCCCAGCCAGCCGCCGTGTTCATACACGCTGCTGGCAATGGCTGAGCCGAAGGCGCCGCCGATGAAGATGCTGGTCATGTACAGCGCATTCAAGCGGCTGCGGCTGTTAGCGTCGAGGGCGTAGATGGCACGCTGGCCGAGCACCATGTTCATCTGCACGCAGAAATCCAGGACCACACCGGTCACCGCCAAGCCGATCACGCTGTACAGCGGGTGCACGAAGGCCGGCAGGAAGCTCAGCGCGGCGAACAGCATGGCCAACAGTGACGCGCGGTGGGTATGACCGGCATCGGCCAGGCGCCCGGCGATAGGCGCGGCGATGGCACCCAGTGCACCGACCAAGGCAAACAGCGCGATCTCGCTTTGGCTCAGGCCGTGATTGCGCGCCAGTTCCAGTGGGGCGGCGGTCCAGAACAGGCTGAAGGTGGCGAACATGCAACCCTGGTAAAACGCGCGTTGGCGCAGTACCGGTTGCTCACGCAGCAAGGTGCCGAGGGAGCGCAGCAGTTGGCCGTAGCTGGCGCTGTGGTCGGGTTGGCGCTTGGGGATGGTGATCAGCAGCACCACGCTGATAAACGCCATCAACGCCGCCGCCGCCATGAACATCGCGCGCCAGCCGAAGTGGTCCGCCACTACGCTGGACACCGGCCGAGCCAGCAGGATACCGAGCAACAGGCCGCCCATGATGCTGCCGACCACCCGGCCACGGGACTCGGCGGGTGCCAGGTGCGCGGCCAGTGGAATCAGGATTTGCACCGACACCGAACTGAAACCGATCAACAGCGACACCAGCAGGAACAGGTTCGGCTGCTCGGTGACCGCTGCCCCCAACAGGCTGGCGATAGCGAGTACGGTGGTGGCGATCATCAGCTTGCGGTTTTCCAGCAGATCACCCAACGGCACCAGGAAAAACAGGCCCAGGGCGTAGCCGATTTGCGTCAGCGAGACGATCAGGCTGGCCATGGCGGGCGTGAGGCCGATGTCCGGTGCGATCAGCTCGATGATCGGTTGCGCGTAGTAGATGTTGGCGACGATCGCGCCGCAGCAAAACGCAAACAGCATCACCATGCTCCGGGTCATGGTGGTTGTAGCGTGGGAAGTAGCGTTCATGGTGTTCTCATAAAAGCGAAGGAAAGTGGGGCGAGCCTAAAGACAACACCGTAGCCGGGGTAGGCCGTCGGCAGTGATAACACTCATGCCCGGTAATGATGAGTGAATCGTTAACTTTCTGCGCGAGGCCTGATGATACATTCAGGCACAACTGCCCAAACAGGAAATTGACGGTCATGAAAATCACGTTGAACAAGATGCTCCTGGCTTCCACGCTTGCCGCCGCCATGGCCGTTGGCCTGGCCCAGGCTGCGGACGCCCCACGAGTGGGTGTGCGCGGCGCCATTACGGCGATGGAAGGCGATGCGATGCACGTCAAGGTCAACAGCGGCGAGGACGTCATCGTGCACCTCACCCCGGCCACCCAGGTGCGCGCGGTCACCCTGGCCAAGATCGATGAGATCAAGCCCGGCAGCTACATTGGCTCCGCCGCCATGCCCAATCCCGACGGCAGCCTGACCGCGCTGGAAGTGCACGTGTTCCCCCCGGCCATGGCCGGTACGGGCGACGGGCATCGCGCGTTTGATCTGAAAGAAGGCAGCAGCATGACCAACGGCACCGTCGGCGATTTGGTGGTCAGCAACGGGCGGACGTTGACCGTGAAATACAAAGGCGGCGAACAGAAGATCGTCGTGCCGGAGGATGTGCCGATCGTCAACCTGGAACCGGGGGATCGCAGTTTGCTCAAGGCGGGCGTGAAGGTGGTGTTGTTTGCGGCGCAGGGGGCGGATGGGACTATCACAGCCCAAGCCATCTCAGCCGGCAAGGATGGCGTGACACCGCCGATGTAACGGCCAAACACGGAGCCAAATGTGGGAGGGGGCTTGCCCCCGATAGCAGTGTGTCAGCCAACGGATAAACCAGCTGATATACCGCCATCGGGGGCAAGCCCCCTCCCACATTTATCAATTACTGGCCGCTGTAGATCTGGTCGAAAACGCCGCCATCATTGAAGTGAGTCTTCTGCACCGTGCGCCAGTCACCAAAGGTCTTCTCCACCGACAGGAAGTCGACTTTCGGGAAGCGGTCGGTGTACTTGGCCAGTACTTTCGGATCACGCGGACGCAGGTAGTTGTTGGCGGCGATTTCCTGACCTTCCGGCGACCACAAGTACTTCAGGTAGTCTTCGGCGGCCACGCGGGTGCCTTTCTTCTCGACCACTTTGTCGACCACCGACACCGGCGGCTCGGCTTCAGCGGAGACGCTTGGGTAGATCACTTCGAACTGATCACGCCCGAATTCACGGGCGATCATCTCGGCTTCGTTCTCGAAGGTCACCAGCACGTCGCCGATCTGGTTGGTCATGAAGGTCGTGGTGGCGGCACGGCCACCGGTGTCCAGCACAGGGGCCTGTTTGAACAGTTTGCCGACAAACGCCTTGGCTTTGTTTTCGTCGCCGCCGTTCTTGAGCACATAGCCCCAGGCCGACAGGTAGGTGTAGCGGCCGTTACCCGAGGTTTTCGGGTTGGGCACGATCACCTGCACGCCATCCTTGAGCAGGTCCGGCCAGTCTTTCAGGGCTTTGGGGTTGCCTTTGCGCACGATAAACACGGTGGCCGAGGTGAACGGCGCGCTGTTGTTCGGCAGGCGGGTGACCCAGTTGTCCGGCACCAGTTTGCCGTTGTCGACCAGGGCATTGATGTCGGTGGCCATGTTCATGGTGATCACGTCAGCCGGCAGGCCGTCGATCACCGAGCGCGCTTGTTTGCTGGAGCCGCCGAAGGACATCTGCAGGGTCAGCTTGTCGTTCGGGTGCTCGGCTTCCCAGTGTTTCTGGAAGGCGGCGTTGTAGTCCTTGTAGAAGTCGCGCATTACGTCATACGAGACGTTGAGCAGTGTGACGGGGGCAGCCTGGACGGCGCCCGCCAGGGCAAGGCCGGCGGCCAGGAGAGAGGCGCTAACGAGTTTTTTCACTGCTCATTCCTTGTTGTTCGAGAAGGTTGTCGATTGAGTGAGGGCAATTTGCCAGCGACTATAGCTGGCGCCGCATAGACGTTTAAAGATTAAAACGCACTTTGCTTATTCCACTTTCTTAAAAAGCGCATTGCCACAGCGCGAGCAAAAGGCCGCGTTAGGCTCATGGCTGTTTTTCTTGCACACCGGGCAGTCGGTTTGCAGCTGCTCACCGCGCATGGCACTGGCCAGTTCGGCGGTGAAAATACCGGTGGGCACGGCAATGATCGAATAACCGGTGATCATCACCAGCGACGAAATCACCTGGCCCAGCGGCGTCTTCGGCACGATATCGCCAAAGCCCACGGTGGTCAGCGTGACGATGGCCCAGTAGATGCCTTTCGGGATGCTGGTAAAGCCGTGTTCCGGGCCTTCGATCACGTACATCAAGGTGCCGAACACCGTGACCAAGGTGCACACGCTGACCAGGAACACCACGATCTTCTGCTTGCTGCCGCGCAGCGCCGCCATCAGGTAATTGGCTTGCTTGAGGTAGGGGCTGAGCTTGAGCACGCGGAAGATCCGCAGCATGCGGATGATGCGGATGATCAGTAGGTACTGCGCGTCGCTGTAATACAGCGCAAGGATGCCGGGCACGATCGCCAGCAAATCCACCAACCCATAAAAGCTGAAGGCATAGCGCAACGGCTTGGGCGAGCAATACAGGCGCAACCCGTACTCGATCAGGAAGATCAGCGTGAAGCCCCACTCGATGTACGCCAGCACATCGGCATAGTTCTGGTGTATCTGGTCGATGCTGTCGAGCATCACGATCACCAGGCTGGCGAGGATGATCAACAGCAGGATGCCGTCAAAGCGCCGCCCGGCGACCGTGTCACTTTGAAAAACCATGACGTAGAGCCGCTGGCGCCAGTCGTTGTTGCTGTCCATAAATCCCGCCCGAATCGAATATCGAGCAAGCCTAGGGGGATTCGAAGGGCCTGTCCATGCGGGGTTTGCGCAGCACTCGGGCGCCTGCGTGCACCAGCCAGCAGGCGAGGATGAACGGTGCGGTCAGCGCGGGCAGGTGCAGGGCGGCAAAGCCTGGCGTGAGGAGGATCGCCAGCAGGAGACCGAGCAGCGGCAGCCAGGGTTGGCGACGCACTTGGCTCAGTGCCAAGGCGGCCAACGCCGGGTTATAGCCGTGCAGGCCGAGGAGGGCGCTGGCGGGTTCCTGCAGCCACAGCGCGATCAGCATGCCGGCACTGGCGCCGATCAGGGCCCATACGCAGGCGCGGCGGTTGGCCAGCCACAGGCCCAGTGCAATCGAGGCACCGGCCACCGGCTGATCCAGCAGCATGATTTGCGCCAGGCCGGTGAAGGGCGCGGTGAGCACGGCCAGGGTGTCCGACTCGGTCACGGCAAACGTGCTCGGCGGTACCGTGCCCAGCAGTAACCAGCCAAGGCCGACAAAAGGTGCGGTATAGGCCGGCAAGTCATCGGGCTGGCTGGCGTGTTTCAACCAGTGCCGCGTCAGGATCGCACTCAAGCCGCCGCACGCCAGGATCAGCGGCGGCAACAACGCCGACCAGACGAAGTGCTGGCTGAGCAACACACCCAGCAGCACACCGTTATAGCTATAAAGCCCGGCCTGGCGTTCAACCTTGGGATAGCCCCGGCGCTGGGCCGTGAGCAAGCCCGCCACGCCACCGAGCAGCGCCCCGCCCAGCAGGGCCGGTGCGCCGATCAGGATGGCGAGCAGGCACAGCAGGCCACACAGGGGATGGCGTTGCAGGAAGATCTGGCTGAAGCCGTTGAGCAGGGCTTCGGCCCAGTCGGGGCAGGTTTGGTTGTGCATGGGTCGAGTTTCTAAGGGGGATCGCCACAGAGGATTAGAGTAGGGTTTCGATCCGCAGTGAATTGGTCGACCCCGGCTGCCCGAACGGCACCCCCGCCGTAATCACCAACGTGTCCCCACGCTGCGCCATGCCCTGCGCCTGCGCGATCTCCAGCGCGGTGGAACACACTTCATCCACTTGGCGCAGGCGGTCGTTGACCACCGAATGCACGCCCCAGGCCACGCTCAAGCGCCGTGCCGTGGACAGGTTCGGCGTGAGGTTGAGGATCGGCGCCACCGGCCGTTCCCGCGCCGCGCGCAGGCTGGAGCTGCCCGACTCGCTGTAGTTCACCAATACCGCCACCGGCAGGATGCTGCTGATGCGGCGGATCGCGCAGCTGATGGCGTCCGACACTGTGGCATCCGCCTTGGGCCGGCTGACATCCAGCTGGGCCTGGTAGTCCGGGCCGTTTTCCACTTGGCGGATGATCTTGCTCATCATCTGCACGGCCTCCAGCGGGTACTCACCGGAGGCGGTTTCCGCCGACAGCATCACCGCGTCCGCGCCTTCGGCCACGGCATTGGCGACATCGGTAACTTCGGCACGGGTCGGCGCCGGGGAGAAACGCATGGACTCCAGCATCTGCGTGGCCACCACCACCGGTTTGCCCAGCTGGCGGCAGGTGCTGATGATGTCTTTCTGGATCTGCGGCACACTCTCGGCCGGCACTTCCACGCCCAGGTCGCCTCTGGCCACCATGATTGCGTCGCTCAGTTCGGCGATTTCCCGCAGGCGCTGCACGGCCGAGGGTTTCTCGATCTTGGCCATCAGGAAGGCTCTGTCGCCGATCAGCTCACGGGCTTCGCGGATATCCTCCGGGCGCTGCACGAACGACAGCGCCACCCAGTCCACACCCAGTTCCAGGCCGAAGCTCAGGTCGCGCCGGTCCTTGGCGGTCAGTGGGCTGAGTTCCAGCAAAGCTTGTGGGACGTTCACGCCTTTGCGGTCAGACAATTCGCCGCCGTTCAGCACCGTGGTGTCGATGGCGTCGGCGTGTTTGGTGATCACCCGCAGGCGCAACTTACCGTCGTCCAGCAGCAGGTCCATGCCGGGCTCAAGGGCCTGGATGATTTCCGGGTGAGGCAGGTTGACCCGGCGTTGGTCACCGGGTGTTTCGTCGAGGTCCAGGCGCAGGGCCTGGCCGCGTACCAACTGCACCTTGCCCTCGGCAAACCGCCCGACCCGCAGCTTCGGCCCTTGCAGGTCCATGAGGATGCCCAGCGGGTAATTCAGCTGGCGCTCCACCTGGCGAATCCACTGGTAGCGCTGGGCGTGGTCGGCATGGTCGCCGTGGCTGAAATTGAGCCGGAAGATATTCACGCCGGCTTCCACCAGCTCGCGGATGTCATCGATACCGTCAGTGGCCGGGCCCAGGGTGGCGAGGATTTTGACCTTCTTGTCAGGCGTCATGTTTGGCAGTCTCAAGGATCAGGATGGCGCGGAAGTCGTTGACGTTGGTGCGCGTCGGCTCGGTGACGATCAAACCGTCGAGGGCGGCGAAATAGCCGTAGCCGTCGTTGTTATCCAACGCGTCGCTGGCCGACAGGCCGAGCGCTTCGGCGCGGCGGTAACTGCACGGCGTCATGATCGCGCCAGCGTTGTCTTCCGAGCCGTCGATGCCGTCGGTATCACCGGCCAGTGCGTAGACGCCGGGCAGACCCTTGAGGCTGTCGGTGAGGCTCAGCAGGAATTCCGCATTGCGCCCGCCACGGCCATCGCCGCGCACGGTCACGGTGGTTTCGCCGCCGGAGAGGATCACGCACGGCGCCGCCAGCGGCTGGCCGTGCTGGACGATCTGCCGGGCGATGCCGGCGTGCACCTTGGCCACGTCCCGTGCTTCGCCTTCAAGGTCGCCCAGGATCAACGGGCTGAACCCGGCCTGGCGCACTTTTACCGCCACCGCTTCCAGGGATTGCTGGGGGCGGGCGATCAATTGGAAGTGGCTGCGGGCAAGCACCGGGTCGCCGGGCTTGACGGTTTCCGAGGCCGGGTTCTGCAACCAGCTGCGCACTGAAGCCGGGGCGTCGATGTGGTAGCGCTTGAGAATCGCCAAGGCCTGTTGCGAGGTGCTCGGGTCGCCGACCGTGGGGCCGGAGGCGATCACCGTGGCCTGGTCGCCGGGCACATCGGAAATCGCATAGGTGTACACCGTCGCCGGCCAGGCCGCTTTCGCCAGGCGGCCACCCTTGATCGCCGAGAGGTGCTTGCGCACGCAATTCATCTCGCCAATGGTCGCCCCGGATTTGAGCAGGGCTTTGTTGATCGCCTGTTTGTCGGCCAGGGTGATGCCTTCGGCGGGCAGGGCCAGCAGGGCAGAGCCGCCGCCGGACAGCAGGAAAATCACACGGTCGTCTTCGCCGAGGTTGCTGATCAGCGCCAGCACGCGCTGGGCCACCGCCAGGCCGGCGGCGTCGGGCACGGGGTGGGCGGCTTCGACCACTTCGATTTTCTGGCAGGGCGCGCCGTGGCCGTAACGGGTGACCACCAAACCGGTGACTTCGCCCTGCCAGACGTTCTCCACGACCAAGGCCATGGCGGCGGCGGCCTTGCCGGCGCCGATCACGATCACACGGCCGCTGCGGTCGGCGGGCAGGTAGGGTTCGAGGACTTGCCGGGGGTGGGCGGCGTCGATGGCTGTGGCAAACAGCTCGCGAAGCAGGTGTTGCGGATCGACCGACATAAGCGGGCTCCCGGGGGATTCTTGTTATTAGAGGTGAGGCTTGGAATGCGATCAAAGTGTGGGAGGGGGCAAGCCCCCTCCCACACTTTGATTGCATTTCATCAGGGGCTATTTATCGCGAATCGAAAAATTCGCCATATGCTCCAGCCCCTTGATCAGCGCCGAATGGTCCCAGTTACCGCCGCCAATCGCCGTGCACGTGCTGAACACCTGTTGGGTGCCGGCGGTGTTCGGCAGGTTGATCCCCAGCTCCTTGGCGCCGGCCAGGGCCAGGTTGAGGTCCTTCTGGTGCAGGTTGATACGGAAGCCCGGATCGAAGGTGCCCTTGATCATGCGTTCGCCATGCACTTCGAGGATTTTCGACGAAGCAAAGCCGCCCATCAGCGCTTCACGCACCTTGGCCGGGTCGGCGCCGTTCTTGGCGGCGAACAACAACGCTTCGGCCACCGCCTGGATGTTCAGCGCGACGATGATCTGGTTGGCAACCTTGGCGGTCTGGCCATCGCCATTGCCGCCCACCAGCGTGATGTTCTTGCCCATGGCCTGGAACAGCGGCAAGGCGCGTTCGAAGGTCTGCGGCTCACCACCGATCATGATGCTCAGGGTGCCGGCCTTGGCGCCGACTTCACCACCGGACACCGGTGCATCCAGGTACTGCGCGCCGGTCTCGTTGATCTTCGCCGCGAACGCCTTGGTGGCGGTGGGGGAGATCGAGCTCATGTCGATCACCACCTTGTTCGGCGACAGGCCTGCAGCCACGCCGTCTTTGCGGAACAACACGTCATCGACCTGCGGGGTGTCCGGCACCATGACGATGATGAACTCAGCTTCCTGCGCCACTTGCTGCGGGTTGGCCAGGGCCACGGCACCCGCGTCGAGCAGCGTTTGCGGGGCCTTGCCGTGATGCTCGGAGAGGAACAGTTGGTGACCTGCTTTCTGCAGGTTGGCGGCCATGGGTTGGCCCATGATGCCGGTGCCGATGAATCCGATTTTAGCCATGACGAAAATCCTCTTGTTATTACACCGCAGGTCCCCTGTGGGAGGGGGCTTGCCCCCGATGACGGTGTGTCAGGTAAAACAGTACTGACAGACCCGCCGCTATCGGGGGCAAGCCCCCTCCCACATTGGTGTTGCGTCGTGTTGGTTAGATGGCGTTATGGGTCTTGAGCCAACCCAGCCCTGCTTCGGTGGTGGTCAACGGCTTGTACTCGCAGCCGACCCAACCCGGGTACCCGATGCGGTCCAGGTGTTCGAATAGGAAGCGGTAGTTGATCTCCCCGGTCCCCGGCTCGTTGCGCCCTGGGTTATCCGCCAGCTGGATGTGGTTGATCTCTTCCAAGTGCGCGGCCATGGTGCGGGCCAGGTCGCCTTCCATGATTTGCATGTGATAGATGTCGTATTGCAGGAACAGATTGTCGCTGCCGACCTGCTCGCGAATCGACAGGGCCTGCGCCGTGTTGTTCAAGTAGAAGCCTGGAATGTCGCGGGTGTTGATCGCCTCCATCACCAGCTTGATGCCCACCGCTTGCAGCTTTTCGGCGGCGTACTTGAGGTTGGCGACGAAGGTTTTTTCCAGGGTCTTGTCATCAATGCCTTGTGGTCGAATGCCCGCCAGGCAGTTGATCTGGGTGTTGCCCAACACCTCGGCGTAGGCAATCGCCAGCTTGACCCCGGCACGGAATTCCTCGATCCGGTCAGGGTGGCACGCCAGGCCGCGTTCGCCCTTGGCCCAGTCGCCGGCCGGCAGGTTGAACAGCACCTGGGTCAGGCCGTGGGCGTCCAGTTGCGCCTTGATTTCGGCGGAGCTGAATTCATACGGGAACAGGTACTCGACACCTTCGAAGCCGGCATCGGCGGCCGCTTTGAAACGGGGAAGGAAGTCCTGTTCGGTAAACAGCATGGACAGGTTGGCGGCGAAACGCGGCATAAGGTTCTCCTTAATCGAGCAGGGAAATGGCAGTCGGCGCATCGTTGCCGACCAGTGCCAGGTCTTCGAATTCGTTGACGGCGTTGATCTCGGTGCCCATGGAAATGTTGGTCACACGTTCCAGAATAATTTCAACGATCACCGGCACCTTGAATTCTTCGATCATTGCCTCGGCACGGCGCAGTGCCGGTGCGATCTGGCCGGGTTCGAACACGCGCAGGGCCTTGCAACCCAGGCCTTCGGCGACGGCGACGTGGTCCACGCCATAGCCGTTGAGTTCCGGGGCGTTGAGGTTGTCGAAGGACAGCTGCACGCAGTAGTCCATTTCAAACCCGCGCTGGGCCTGGCGGATCAAACCCAGGTAGGAGTTGTTCACCACCACGTGGATGTACGGCAGCTTGAACTGCGCGCCCACGGCCAGTTCTTCGATCATGAACTGGAAGTCATAGTCGCCCGACAGTGCCACCACCTTGCGGCTCGGGTCGGCCTTGACCACGCCGAGAGCGGCGGGGATGGTCCAACCCAGCGGGCCGGCCTGGCCGCAGTTGATCCAGTGGCGTGGCTTGTACACGTGCAGGAATTGCGCGCCGGCAATCTGCGACAGGCCGATGGTGCTGACGTAGCAGGTGTCTTTGCCGAACACCTGGTTCATTTCTTCATACACACGCTGTGGCTTGACCGGCACGTTGTCGAAGTGAGTCTTGCGGTGCAGGGTGGCTTTGCGTTGCTGACAGTCGTGCAGCCAGGCACTGCGGTCCTTGAGCTTGCCGGCGGCTTTCCATTCGCGGGCGACTTCGATAAACATCGTCAGTGCGGAACCGGCGTCGGACACGATGCCCAGGTCCGGGGTGAAGACGCGGCCAATCTGCGTCGGCTCGATGTCGACGTGAATGAACGTGCGGCCCTCGGTGTAGACCTCGACCGAACCGGTGTGGCGGTTGGCCCAGCGGTTACCGATGCCCAGCACCACGTCCGACTTGAGCAGGGTCGCGTTGCCGTAGCGGTGAGAGGTTTGCAGGCCGACCATGCCCACCATCTGTGGGTGATCGTCCGGGATGGTGCCCCAGCCCATCAGCGTCGGGATCACCGGGATACCGGTGAGTTCAGCGAATTCAACCAGCAAGTCGCTGGCGTCGGCGTTGATCACGCCGCCACCGCTGACCAGCAGTGGGCGTTCGGCCTGGTCCAGCAGGGCCAGGGCTTTCTCGACCTGGATGCGGGTTGCCAACGGCTTGGCCAGGGGCAGTGGCTGGTAGGCGTCGATGTCAAATTCGATCTCGGCCATTTGCACGTCGAACGGCAGGTCGATCAACACCGGGCCGGGGCGGCCGGAGCGCATTTCGTAGAAGGCTTTCTGGAAGGCGTACGGCACTTGGCCAGGTTCGAGGACAGTGGTCGCCCACTTGGTCACCGGTTTGACGATGCTGGTGATGTCCACGGCCTGGAAGTCTTCCTTGTGCATACGGGCGCGGGGGGCCTGGCCGGTAATGCACAGGATCGGGATCGAGTCGGCCGAGGCGCTGTACAGCCCGGTGACCATGTCGGTGCCCGCCGGGCCCGAGGTGCCGATGCATACGCCGATATTGCCGGCCTTGGTCCGGGTGTAACCCTCGGCCATGTGGGAGGCGCCTTCAACGTGGCGAGCAAGGACGTGATCGATGCCACCCACCTTCTGCAAGGCCGAGTACAGCGGGTTGATCGCGGCGCCTGGGATACCGAAGGCGGTGTCCACGCCTTCACGGCGCATCACCAGGACGGCGGCTTCGATTGCTCTCATTTTGCTCATGATTTTGGTGCCTCTTGCGTTTTGTAATTGTATACAAGTGGTGTCTGGCCAAAGTGTATTCACGGCGAGCGGCATAGGTCAATGCATTTTATAGACTGGCCTTTGCGTTCGTCGGAACGGCTTTTTTCGACGTGTGGAGCCTTTGTGCGAAAATATTGTATACAAAATTAAAAGCCATTGTGTTCTATTTGTTTGATCAAGCATCTGATCATTCAGACCGCCACGGCATTCCCAATAACAAAAGAAGGACGGCACCATGAGCGCTTTAACCTTGAAACTCGCCACCCAACTGGCCAGCCAGGCCCTCACTGCAGGGCGCACCCTGTCGGCAGCGCCGCTGACCATTGCGGTGCTCGACAGCGGCGGGCACCTGATCACCCTGCAGCGCGAAGACGGCGCCAGCCTGCTGCGCCCGCAGATCGCCATCGGCAAGGCCTGGGGCGCGATTGCCCTGGGCAAGGGCTCACGCCTGCTGGCACTGGACGCACAGCAACGCCCGGCGTTTATCGCCGCGCTGAACAGCCTGGGGCAGGGCAGCGTGGTGCCGGCGCCGGGTGGGGTGTTGATTCGGAATCAGGCAGGCGTGGTGCTGGGCGCGATCGGGATCAGCGGGGATACGTCGGATATTGATGAGCAGTGTGCGATCACGGCGATCGAGGGGGTGGGGTTGATGGCGGATGCGGGGGTGTCTGCTTGATTTTTCGTTGACTGTTAGGGCCTCATCGGGAGCAAGTCGAATCGTCGCACCGCCCCTCCCACACTTGAATTGTGAACACCGTCAAATGTGGGAGGGGCGGTGCGACGATTCGACTTGCCCCCGATTGGCACAGACGCCACGGTCTATCAGTCCGGCTCACATCCCTTGAGCACCAACCGGATAATTGTCTGCGCCGCCGCTTCGTAATCCGCTTCATCCAACTTGGCCTTGCCGGTCACCGCCGAGATCTGCCAGTCGAAGTCCGCATACGTCTGCGTGGCCGCCCAGATGCTGAACATCAAGTGATTGGGGTCAATCGCCGCGATCAGGCCGCGATCGACCCAATGCTGGATGCACGCGATGTTGTGCTTGGCTTGGGCGTTCAACTGTTCGACCTGGTCGGCACTGAGGTGCGGGGCGCCGTGCATGATTTCGCTGGCGAATACCTTGGAGGCAAACGGCAGGTCGCGGGAGATGCGGATTTTTGAGCGGATGTAGTTGCTCAGCACCACCGAAGGCTCACCGTCCGGATTGAACGGCGTGGAAGCGGCCAGGATCGGCTCGATAATGCTCTCGAGCACCTCGCGGTAGAGGTTGTCCTTGGACTTGAAGTAGTAATAGACGTTGGGCTTTGGCAGCCCGGCCTTGGCGGCGATGTCGCTGGTTTTAGTCGCGGCGAAGCCTTTGTCGGCAAACTCCTCGCTGGCCGCCCGCAGGATTTTTTCTTTGTTGCGCTCGCGAATGGTGCTCATAAACCAGAGGTTTCCTTGCCAGGACAGGCGGTTGCGCATGGTAGCACCGGCCATCCGCGAGCCTCAACAATGTGCCCGTAAAGCGTTGCACCGCGCTATGCTCGGCCCCTCCCTCTCTAATGGAAGCCCGATTCATGGCAGGAAGCAGTTTGTTGGTGTTGATCGACGATATCGCCGCGGTACTCGATGACGTTGCCCTGATGACAAAAGTGGCGGCGAAGAAGACCGCCGGCGTGCTCGGCGATGACTTGGCGCTCAATGCCCAGCAGGTCTCCGGGGTGCGCGCAGAGCGGGAAATTCCTGTGGTGTGGGCGGTGGCGAAAGGGTCGTTCGTCAACAAGTTGATCCTGGTGCCGGCCGCTTTGCTGATCAGTGCATTCGCGCCGTGGGCGGTGACGCCGTTGCTGATGCTCGGTGGTGCCTACCTGTGTTTTGAAGGTTTCGAGAAGCTCGCGCATAAATTCCTGCACAGCAAGACCGAAGACCAGGCTGAACGTGCGCAGTTGGTCGAGGCCGTGGCCGACCCGGCCACCGATCTGGTGGCCTTTGAAAAGGACAAGATCAAAGGCGCTATCCGCACCGACTTCATCCTCTCGGCCGAAATCATCGCCATCACCCTCGGCACTGTGGCTGACGCGCCGTTGATGCAGCAGGTGGTCGTGTTATCCGGCATTGCCATTGTCATGACCATCGGTGTCTACGGGCTGGTGGCTGGTATCGTCAAGCTGGATGACCTGGGCCTGTGGCTCACCCAGAAGCCTGGCCAAGTGGCCCGCAGTATCGGCGGCGCGATCCTGCGGGCGGCGCCTTACATGATGAAGAGCCTCTCCGTGATCGGTACAGCGGCGATGTTCCTGGTGGGCGGCGGCATTCTCACCCATGGCGTGCCGGTGGTGCATCACTGGATCGAGACGGTCAGCCAGGGCGCGGGCGGGGCGGCGTGGCTGGTGCCGACGTTGCTGAACGGTGTAGCGGGGATCATTGCTGGCGCGTTGGTGCTGGCGGTGGTCAGCGTGGTCGGCAAGGCGTGGAAAGCGCTGAAGGCCTGATACGGGCGGCAATAAAAAAGGCCATTCAATTGAATGGCCTTTTTTGTGAGCGTTTACTCCGCAATCTGCAACTTGCGTGATTCCGTATAGATGTACCGCACCTTCTCATACTCGAACGGCGAGTTCATCTGACCATAACGGAAGCTGGTCTGGTAGCGCTTGTCGACCGCGCGCAGGGCCCAGACTTCCGGGTGGTTGGAGCTGACTTCGGCCACGTTGAGGAAGTTGATCTGGGTTTCGGCGGTGTAATCGACCAGCAAACCGCCGGTGTCGCGCAGGTTCGATGGGCCGAAGATCGGCAGCACCAGGTAGGCGCCGCCGGGCACGCCGTAGAAGCCCAGGGTCTGGCCGAAGTCTTCGCTCTGGCGCGGCAGGCCCATGGCGGTGGCTGGGTCCCACAGGCCGGCGATGCCGATAGTGGTGTTGACCAGCAGGCGCCCGGTGGTTTCCAGGGAGCGGTGGCCCTTGAGCTGAAGCAGGCTGTTCAACAGGTTGGGCACATCGCCCAGGTTGTTGAAGAAGTTGCTCACGCCGGTGCGCAGGAAGCTGGGCGTCACATAGGTGTAACCGTTGACCACCGGCAGGAACACCCACTGGTCGAAGCGGTAGTTGAAGTGGTACACGCGACGGTTCCACGATTCCAGTGGGTCGTACACGTTGAGTGCGGTCAGCGACGAACGCTCGAACTCGCGCTGGTCCAGGCCCGGGTTGAACTTGAGCTTGGTCAGCGGTTCCTTGAACCCGTCGGCACCCACGTTGACCGGCTCATGGGCCTTGCTGTTGTCGGCATTGGCCACGCCTGCGCACATCAAGGCGGCAAGCAGCAGAAGATATTTAGCCACGGAAGAACTCCAGCATGGCGTCGGCGTTGACGCGGTAATTAAGGTTGCCGCAGTGGCCGCCCAGCGGGTAGACGGTCAAGCGATCGCCGAAGGTTTTACGCAGGAAACCGAGGTCGCCAGGGCCGAGGATTACGTCGTCGGCGTTGTGCATGACGGCGATCTTCGGGTTGGTGTGCAGGTAGTCCTTAAGGGCGTACAGGCTGACCTGGTCGACCAGTTGCAAGAGGCTGCCGCCGTCGGAACGGGCTCGCCACATCGGGATCACCTGTTCGGTGAGGTAACAATCGAAATCACATTGCAGCGCACGCTTGAGGAACGGCGTGAGGCTGGTGCCTTCGGTGATCGGGTACTTCGGCGGGATGATCAAGCCACGGCGGTTGATCAAGTCCGAGGTAAAGGCGATGTCGGCCGCCGAGAAGCGGAACGAGGTGCCGATCAGCATGGCCATCTGTTCGTTGGTCAGGTGCTGCTTGGATTGCTGGAAGTCGTAGAGCAGGGCGTCATTGAGGTCAATGTAGCCCTTTTGCTGGAAGTAACGGGTCAGCTTGTTCAGCACCAGCTCGTAGAAGGTGGTGGTGTTGTTGATGCCCTTCACTTCGGTTTGAACAAGCTTGTCGAGGTTGGTGATCGAGGTGTAGAGGTTGACCGGCGGGTTCAGCAGCAGCACTTTCTTGAAGTTGAAGCTGCGACGGGTCTCGTCGAGCTTGCTGACAAACGCCGCATCCAGGGCGCCGAGGCTGTAGCCGGTGAGGTAGAAGTCGGTCACCGGCAGCGAGGCGTTCTGCGCCCGCACGGCCTGCATCACGCGGTACATGTCTTCGGCGTCTTCCTGGGTGATCCCCGGAGTCGCGAAGCGCGAGGCGGCGCTGATGAAGTCGAAGCTGGTGGGCGACGACAGTTGCACCACGTGGTAGCCGGCCTGGTAATAGAGCTTTTTCAGGTATTCGTTGATGCTGCTGTCAAACCTTGCCCCGGTGCCCGCGATCAGAAAGATCAGCGGCGCGGCGCGATCCTGCTTGGCGATGCGGTAGGTGAGCTTCTTCACCGCCCAGAAGTTGTCCGGCAGGCTGAACTCGCGCTCGGGGCGCATGTTCAAGGTGTAGTCGGATTGGTTGATCTCGTCATCGTTCGGCAATTTGGGCCGAAGGTCGGGCGGTGTGGTGGCGATAGTCGCTTCAAATGGGTTGGTCAAAGGGTAGCCATAGCTGGCTTGGTCGATATCGACGGCCAGTGCTGACGCACTCAGAAAAAGGCTGCCCAGTAAGGCAGCACAGCGCAAGGAACGGAGCATGACTTAATCCCTAGGAGGAAACGTGCTTAATGAAGTTCGCAGGCTATGACCGCCGTCCTATCGCCGAAGTGCCATCACTCGGCACGAAATGTCGGAAAAAAACGTCGGAATCGGGGTAATAGTAGCCAGACGATACACTTTGACACGTGTAGGTGAACACTAATTGTGTATATGCGCCTTGCTAATGGCCGGCGGGGCATTAAGCTGAGCGCCGTTTTTGCCTATCGGAGTGCCTCATGTCCCGTCGTTTGCCGCTGATTTTGCTGCTTGTTGCACTGCCGCTATGGCTGGCCGCCAGTTACGGTGCGCGCTATGGCTTTATGGAAGATGGCCAGTGGGTCGGCACCTGTGCGGACGAAGCCAGCCGTTGGGAATGCCAGTTGCGTTCGAACCTGGGGTTGATGATCCACTTCAAGGTGCTGGGCTGGGCGGCGCTGATCACGTCGGTGCTGGCGTTTTTCGTGCCGGGTCGTGCCGGGTGGGGTTTGGCGGTGCTGGGGATGGTCTTCGGTTTGCCGGCGCTGGCGTTGTACAACACCACGTTTGCGGTGTTTGCGGTGGTGATTGCGGGGTTGCGGTTGGTCAGGAAGCCCCGCGTCGCCTGATAGGGCCTCATCGGGGCAAGCCCCTCCCACAGGGGAATGCATTCCAACTGTGGGAGGGGGCTTGCCCCCGATAGCGGTTTTAGAGCTTGCGCACCCGCAAGCAGCGCCACAAGGCTGCAACCATGAGCAGGCTAACCATCGCCCAGCCCCACGCCTGCTGGTTCAACAACCCTTCACGGTACAACTGCGGCGCAATGCCCGCACCGATGATAAAGGTCAGCAGCGCAATCTCCCGACGCGGTCCGGTCACCGGCCGCACCAGGTACACCAAGGCCGGCACTACCAGCGCCGCCGTCGGGAAGCTGCGATAGCGCGGGTCAAACACCAACGCCAGCATCATCACCGCGCCAGCGAATCCGGCAATCGCCACCAGCCAGCCCGCGCGCTGTTCCAGCCAGTTGAAGGCCCGTGCGCGCCAACCTTCCCGGGCGCTCAGGGCCAGTGCCGCGTGAGCCAGCACCAGCAGGTTCAACACCACCAGCAAGCCTGCCCACACCCATTCATCATTGAAACGCGCGGTAACGCGGGTCAGTTCAGCCCAGGTGCCGATGGCGCATGCGGCAACGGCGCCCAGCAGCGGCAGGGCGATAGCGGCACGCACACTGCGTACATGACCACCCAGCACCAAGGCGCCCAGCAGGATGATCCCGCCCACCCCCAGCCACAGTGGCCAGTAAGGCACATTGGTCACGGGCCCGGCGAGAATGCCCTTGTCCTGGCGGTCGGCATCGAACAGGCCCCAGTAACCGCCCACGGCGCCTTCGCTGGCGCGCTTCCACGGCTGGTCAAAGGCTTCGATCAGGTTGTAACGCCAGCCATTGGCTTCGGCCATGGCCACGAAGCCGCGCATGAACTTGGCTTCGTTGACCCGGCTTGGCACGGCGGTTTCGCGCTGGCGGCCTTCGCTGGGCCAGCCGGTTTCACCGATCAGGATGTCCTTGGGCGCAAACTTGTTGCCAAAGGTCTGGCGCACGTCACCTACGTGCTTGAGGGCCTGGTCGATGCCGGACGGCTCATCTTCCCAGTACGGCAACAGGTGGATCGTGAGGAAGTCCACCGCCGGCGCGATTTCCGGGTGTTGCAGCCAGAATTCCCAGACATCCGCGTATGTCACCGGCTGCTTGATCTGGCTTTTGACGGTGTGGATCAGCGCCACCAGCTGTTTGGCGGTGACTTCCTTGCGCAGCAGCGCTTCGTTGCCGACGATCACTGAGGTCACGACGTCAGGGTTGGCGTTGGCCGCGGCGATCAATTCGTTGACTTCCTTGGCGGTCGCCACCGGGTCGCTGCTGACCCAGGCGCCGGCCATCACCTTAAGGCCATGCTTGCGTGCCATTTCCGGCAAGGCTTCCAGGCCGGTCATGGAGTAGGTGCGAATGCACTCGAAGCGGGTCGCCAGCAGGGCCAGGTCAGCGTCCATGCGCTCCGGACGCAGGGTGAACGGCTGGTCAAACGGCGATTGGTCCTTATCGAACGGCGTGTAGGACGCGCACTGCATCTTGTGCGTTGCGCTGGCGACGTCGGGCAGTACCACCGGCCGGCCGAGGCCATACCAGTAGCCGATCATGGCCAGCAGGCCAAGGATCAAGGCGAAGCAATAGGGGAGGGCAGGGAAGCGGGCGATCGCGGGCATGGTTGGCTTATCTGGAGGAGCAAAGGCGCGCATCTTACCCGGATTTAGCCCTTCCCAGTGGGGCAGCATAATTTTGACATGCAAAGTTCGGGCGGGATTCTGGCGTCAAATCCTACAAAGCGTCCTACTGGCTATGTGATGTCGTTTCCTGCTTGCACAAGGTCGCTGACAGAGCAGGTCGAAGGTCTCGGCAGGTTGATGATCGAAGCGTCAGTACTCCGCTGACGGCGCACTACCGTGATCGATGCGCGTGAAGGGGGCGCGGTGCACCACATAACAACAGGTTGACGTCGCTCGGCATCCGCCGGGCGCAGCACTTTCGGGGAAGTACGATGAAGATGCGACGACTCTTGGGCGCAGCTGCCACTCTGGTAGTTGCGATGAGCTCCACACTGGCCAGCGCCGACAGCAAAACCCTGAGCATCGGCTATGTGGATGGCTGGTCTGACAGCGTTGCCACCACGCACGTGGCGGCTGAGGTGATCAAGCAAAAGCTCGGTTATGACGTGAAACTGCAAGCGGTTGCCACCGGGATCATGTGGCAGGGTGTCGCCACCGGCAAACTCGATGCCATGCTCTCCGCCTGGCTACCCGTGACGCACGGTGAGTATTGGGCGAAGAACAAGGACAAGGTGGTCGACTACGGCCCTAACTTCAAGGACGCGAAGATCGGCCTGATCGTGCCGGAGTACGTCAAGGCCAAGTCCATCGAAGACCTCAAGACCGATACCACCTTCAAGAACAAGATCGTCGGCATCGACGCCGGTTCAGGCGTGATGCTCAAGACCGACGAAGCCATCAAGCAATACGGCCTTGATTACAAGCTGCAAGCCAGCTCGGGCGCGGCGATGATCGCCGAGTTGACCCGTGCCGAAGACAAACAGGAATCCATTGCGGTCACCGGTTGGGTGCCACACTGGATGTTCGCCAAATGGAAGCTGCGCTTCCTGGACGATCCAAAAGGGATTTATGGTGCTGCTGAAACCGTCAACAGCATCGGCAGCAAGGGCCTGGAGAAGAAAGCGCCGGAAGTCGCGGCCTTCCTGAAGAAATTCCAGTGGGCCTCCAAGGACGAAATCGGCGAAGTCATGCTCGCTATCCAAGAGGGCGCCAAGCCGGATGCCGCGGCCAAGGATTGGGTAGCCAAGCACCCTGAGCGTGTGGCCGAGTGGATCGGTAAGTAACTCCCCAATGCCTTGATACACCCCCTGTGGGAGGGGGCTTGCCCCCGATGGCAGTGTTTCAGTCAGCTCATCTGTAGCTGACCCACTGCCATCGGGGGCAAGCCTCCTCCCACATTATTTTCGTGACCCGCAAATCTTTCTTCGCCCTCCCAATCCCTCGCTACACTCCCTCTAATACTAAGGTCGTCTGGAACCTGTTCCGCAGCCGCATACAGTGGATACGTTCCAATAATAAAAAAGCTGTGCTGCGAGGATAAAAACAATGAACGACAGCATTTACCTCTCGATTCAAAACAGCCCGCGTTTCAAGGAGCTGGTGAGAAAAAGGGAACGGTTCGCCTGGATTCTCTCGGCGATCATGCTAGGGCTCTACTCCGGATTCATCCTGTTGATCGCCTACGGGCCACAAGTACTGGGGGCCAAGATCAGCCCCGGTTCGTCGATTACCTGGGGCATTCCCCTGGGCGTCGGGCTGATTGTGTCTGCGTTTGTCCTGACCGGCATCTATGTGCGTCGGGCCAACGGCGAATTTGACGACCTGAACAATGCGATTCTCAAGGAGGCTGCGCAATGATCCGGCGTCTACTGGCAGTACTCGGCGCTTCGCTTTTTGCTCCAGCCCTTTGGGCGGCGGACGCATTGACCGGTGAAGTACACAAACAACCGCTGAACGTCTCCGCCATCTTGATGTTCGTCGCGTTTGTCGGTGCCACTCTGTGCATCACCTACTGGGCTTCCAAACGTAACAAGTCGGCGGCCGACTACTATGCGGCCGGCGGCAAGATCACCGGCTTCCAGAACGGCCTGGCGATTGCCGGCGACTACATGTCGGCGGCGTCTTTCCTGGGTATTTCCGCGCTGGTGTTTACCTCCGGCTACGACGGCCTGATCTACTCGATCGGCTTCCTGGTGGGCTGGCCGATCATTCTGTTCCTGATCGCAGAGCGCCTGCGTAACCTGGGCAAGTACACCTTTGCCGACGTGGCGTCCTATCGCCTCGGGCAAACCCAGATCCGCAGCCTGTCGGCCTGTGGCTCGCTGGTGGTGGTGGCGTTCTACCTGATCGCGCAGATGGTGGGCGCGGGCAAGTTGATCCAACTGCTGTTCGGCCTGGACTACCACGTAGCGGTGATCCTGGTGGGCATCCTGATGTGCCTGTATGTGTTGTTCGGCGGCATGCTGGCGACCACGTGGGTGCAGATCATCAAGGCCGTGCTGTTGCTGTCCGGTGCCTCGTTCATGGCGCTGATGGTGATGAAGCACGTCAACTTTGACTTCAACATGCTGTTTGCCGAGGCGATCAAGGTTCACCCTAAAGGTGAGGCGATCATGAGCCCTGGCGGTCTGGTGAAAGACCCGATCTCGGCATTCTCCCTGGGCCTGGCACTGATGTTCGGTACCGCCGGCCTGCCGCACATCCTGATGCGCTTCTTTACCGTGAGCGACGCCAAGGAAGCGCGTAAGAGCGTGTTGTATGCAACTGGCTTCATCGGCTACTTCTACATCCTGACCTTTATCATCGGCTTCGGCGCGATCTTGCTGGTCAGCACCAACCCGGCGTTCAAGGATGCGGCAGGCGCCTTGCTGGGCGGTAACAACATGGCGGCGGTGCACCTGGCCAACGCGGTGGGCGGCAGTATCTTCCTGGGCTTCATCTCGGCCGTGGCCTTCGCCACCATCCTGGCAGTGGTTGCCGGTTTGACCCTGGCGGGTGCCTCGGCGGTGTCCCACGACCTGTATGCCAGCGTGATCAAGAAAGGCAAGGCCAACGATAAAGATGAGATTCGCGTGTCGAAGATCACCACCATCGCCCTTGCGGTGCTGGCTATCGGCCTGGGTATCCTGTTCGAAAGCCAGAACATTGCGTTCATGGTCGGCCTGGCGTTCTCCATTGCTGCCAGCTGTAACTTCCCGGTGTTGCTGCTTTCCATGTACTGGAAGAACCTCACCACCCGTGGCGCGATGATCGGCGGCTGGTTGGGCCTGGTCAGTGCCGTTGGCCTGATGGTGCTGGGCCCGACCATCTGGGTCTCGATCCTGCATCACGAAAAAGCCATCTTCCCGTACGAGTACCCGGCGCTGTTCTCGATGATCATTGCGTTCGTCGGCATCTGGTTCTTCTCTATCACCGACAAGTCGGCGGCGGCAGAGAAAGAGCGTGCGCTGTACTTCCCGCAGTTTGTGCGTTCGCAGACTGGCCTGGGGGCGAGCGGGGCGGTTAATCACTAAGGTTGCAGCTGGATAAAGAAATGCCCCGGTCGCAAGGCCGGGGCATTTTTTTACCTGAATATCGGTGAGGGTAGGTCTGTAGTGAGCGGGCTTGCCCCGCGCTGGGTGGCGAAGCCGCCCCATCTCAGGCACTCAGTTCTCCAATTAGAACCGAGGTGCCTGGGTTTGGGGCGGCTTCGCCACCCAGCGCGGGGCAAGCCCGCTCACTACAAGTTGCACAAATGAATAAGGCCTCCAGAGGAGGCCTTATTCGGTACAACTCAAGTGCTTACTTGCGATCTTCCAGCTTGGTGATGTCACGCGACTCGTAGCCGGTGTACAGCTGGCGCGGGCGGCCAATCTTGTACGGGCTGGAGAGCATTTCTTTCCAGTGGGAGATCCAGCCCACGGTCCGCGCCAGGGCGAAGATCACGGTGAACATGCTGGTTGGAATGCCGATCGCCTTGAGGATGATCCCCGAGTAGAAGTCGACGTTCGGGTACAGCGAGCGTTCGATGAAGTACGGGTCGGTCAGGGCGATCTCTTCCAGGCGCATGGCCAGTTCGAGTTGCGGATCGTTCTTGATCCCCAGTTCCTTCAACACTTCGTCGCAGGTCTGCTTCATCACGGTGGCGCGTGGGTCGCGGTTCTTGTAGACCCGGTGACCGAAGCCCATCAACTTGAACGGATCGTTCTTGTCCTTGGCCTTGGCGATGAATTTGTCGATGTTCGACACATCGCCGATTTCATCGAGCATGGTCAATACGGCTTCGTTCGCACCGCCGTGGGCAGGGCCCCAGAGTGCGGCGATACCGGCGGCGATACAGGCGAACGGGTTGGCACCCGAAGAGCCGGCCAGGCGCACGGTGGACGTGGAGGCGTTCTGCTCGTGGTCGGCGTGGAGGATGAAGATCCGGTCCATTGCCTTGGCCAGCACCGGGCTGATCGGTTTGATCTCGCACGGGGTGTTGAACATCATGTGCAGGAAGTTTTCCGCGTACGTCAGGTCGTTGCGCGGGTACATCATGGGTTGGCCCATGGAGTACTTGTAAACCATTGCGGCCAGGGTCGGCATCTTGGCAACCAGGCGGATCGCGGAAATTTCGCGATGCTGCGGGTTATTGATGTCGAGGGAGTCGTGATAGAAGGCCGACAGGGCGCCAACCACGCCGCACATGACGGCCATCGGGTGGGCGTCGCGACGGAAGCCGTTGAAGAAGGTCTTCAATTGCTCGTGAACCATGGTGTGGTTCTTGACGGTGCTGACGAACTGGGCCTTCTGCTCGGCTGTTGGCAATTCGCCATTTAGCAGCAGGTAGCAGGTTTCCAGGTAGTCCGACTGTTCGGCGAGTTGCTCGATCGGGTAGCCGCGGTGAAGCAGAATGCCATTGTCGCCATCGATATAGGTGATCTTCGACTCGCAAGAGGCGGTCGACATGAAGCCTGGGTCGAAAGTGAAACGGCCCGTGGCCGTCAGGCCCCGTACGTCGATAACATCGGGACCAACGGTGCCGGTTAAAATGGGCAGCTCGACGGGGGCTGCGCCCTCGATGATCAACTGCGCTTTTTTGTCAGCCATGTGGCCTCCTATTTATGCTTCAAATCATCAGACAGACCCCCCACGCAGGGCCCGCACCACTATAGTGAGATAAATTCAGATGTCAATTTGCCTAAAGTCTTGCCCCAGAAGGCTTTAACCGTACTTTTTCCTCGAAATTGAGCGCCATTTACGCCTTTTATCCCGCCAGCGCAATCAGCTATTAGGGTGAGGAGTGCGCGTTGTCATTAGTAACCTAACTGTCTATACTCGGCCACCGACCGCCAAGGGCTTTTGGGCTTGCTTTCATTGGGGGTCGCACTCCCTGGGTGGTGCTTACCTGACCAGTCGCACTCCCCAACAACTTTGCCCTGATTGTTAGGGGCTCTTCAGTGTGAAAAAAAGCCGTGAATAGCCAACGACCTGTAAACCTAGACCTAAGGACCATCAAACTCCCCATCACCGGCGTTACGTCGTTCCTGCACCGTGTTTCCGGCATCATCCTGTTCCTGGGCTTGGGCATCATGCTTTATGCATTGAGCAAATCCCTGGGTTCCGAGGAAGGATACGCCGAGGTGAAGGCATGCTTGACCAGCCCGCTGGCCAAGTTCGTAGCATGGGGCCTCCTGTCTTCTCTTCTGTATCACCTGGTAGCCGGTGTGCGCCATTTGATCATGGACATGGGCATCGGTGAGACGCTGGAAGGCGGCCGCCTGGGCTCGAAAATCATCATCGCCATTTCCGTGGTGCTGATCGTTCTGGCAGGAGTTTGGATATGGTAACCAGCGTTACGAACCTTTCGCGTTCGGGCCTCTATGACTGGATGGCACAGCGTGTGTCTGCGGTCGTTCTCGCGGCTTATTTCATTTTCCTGATCGGATACCTCGTCGCAAACCCGGGCATCGGCTATGAGCAATGGCACGGCCTGTTTTCCCACAATGCGATGCGAATCTTCAGTCTGCTGGCCCTTGTTGCCCTGGGCGCACACGCCTGGGTTGGCATGTGGACCATCGCGACCGACTACCTGACGCCGATGGCGCTGGGCAAGTCCGCGACTGCAGTACGTTTTCTCTTCCAGGCAGTCTGCGGCGTCGCGATGTTCGCTTACTTCGTCTGGGGTGTGCAGATTCTTTGGGGTATCTGATTCATGGCTAACATTCCAACTATTTCATTCGACGCCATCATTATTGGTGGCGGCGGTGCTGGCATGCGCGCTGCGCTGCAGCTGGCCCAGGGTGGTCACAAGACTGCCGTGATCACCAAGGTGTTCCCGACCCGTTCCCACACCGTATCGGCCCAGGGTGGCATCACCTGCGCCATCGCCTCCGCCGACCCGAACGATGACTGGCGCTGGCACATGTACGATACCGTCAAGGGTTCCGACTACATCGGTGACCAGGACGCTATCGAATACATGTGTCAGGAAGGCCCGGCCGCGGTGTTCGAGCTGGACCACATGGGTCTGCCGTTCTCCCGTACCGAACAAGGCCGTATCTACCAGCGTCCATTCGGCGGCCAGTCGAAGGATTACGGCAAAGGCGGGCAGGCTGCCCGTACCTGCGCCGCGTCCGACCGTACCGGTCACGCGCTGTTGCACACCCTTTATCAGGGCAACCTGAAAGCCGGTACCACGTTCCTGAACGAGTACTACGCTGTTGACCTGGTGAAGAACGCACAAGGCGAGTTCGTCGGTGTGATCGCCATCTGCATCGAAACCGGTGAAACCACCTACATCCGCGCCAAGGCTACCGTGCTGGCGACGGGCGGTGCAGGCCGTATCTACGCGTCGACCACCAATGCCCTGATCAATACCGGTGACGGCGTCGGCATGGCACTGCGTGCAGGCGTGCCGGTACAAGACATCGAAATGTGGCAGTTCCACCCGACCGGCATCGCCGGCGCCGGTGTACTGGTGACCGAAGGTTGCCGTGGTGAAGGTGGTTACCTGATCAACAAGCACGGCGAGCGTTTCATGGAGCGTTATGCTCCGAACGCCAAGGACCTTGCCGGTCGTGACGTTGTGGCCCGTTCGATGGTTAAGGAAATCATCGCTGGCAACGGCTGTGGCCCGAATGGCGACCACGTACTGCTGAAGCTCGATCACCTCGGCGAAGAAGTGCTGCACAGCCGTCTGCCGGGTATCTGCGAACTGTCCAAGACCTTCGCACACGTTGACCCGGTGGTGGCTCCGGTTCCGGTTGTTCCAACTTGCCACTATATGATGGGCGGCGTGCCGACCAACATCCATGGCCAGGCGATCACCCAGAACGCCGACGGCGTGGACGAGATCATTCATGGTCTGTTCGCGGTAGGCGAAGTGGCTTGCGTATCGGTACACGGCGCCAACCGCCTGGGCGGCAACTCGCTGCTCGACCTGGTGGTCTTCGGCCGCGCGGCCGGCCTGCACCTGGAAAAAGCGCTGACTGACGGCATCGAGTACGATGACGCAACCGACGCCAACATCGAAGCTGCCCTGGCGCGCCTGAACGCTCTGAACGAGCGCACGGATGGCGAAGACGTGGCAACCCTGCGTCGCGAGCTGCAAAGCTGCATGCAGAACTACTTCGGTGTGTTCCGTACCGGCGAATACATGCAGAAGGGCATCGCCCAGCTGGCTGACCTGCGCACGCGCATCGCCAACGTCAAGATCAACGATAAGAGCCAGGCGTTCAACACGGCTCGTATCGAGGCCCTTGAGCTGCAAAACCTGCTGGAAGTGGCCGAAGCGACCGCGATCGCCGCCGAGGTTCGTAAAGAATCCCGTGGTGCCCACGCTCGTGAAGACTTTGAAGACCGCGACGACGAAAACTGGTTGTGCCACACCCTGTACTTCCCGGGTGACAAGCGCGTGACCAAGCGTGCCGTGAACTTCTCGCCGAAGACGGTTCCGACGTTTGAACCGAAGATTCGGACTTACTAAGGGTGGCTGCCATGTTGAAAGTCAGTGTTTATCGCTACAACCCTGATCAGGACGCTGCGCCGTTCATGCAGGAGTTCCAGGTCGATACCGGTGGTAAAGACCTGATGGTGCTGGATGTATTGGCACTGATCAAAGAGCAGGACGAAGGTTTCTCCTATCGTCGCTCTTGCCGTGAAGGTGTGTGCGGTTCCGACGGCATGAACATCAACGGCAAAAACGGCCTGGCGTGCATCACGCCGCTGTCCGCCGTGGTTAAAGGCAACAAGCTGATCGTTCGTCCTCTGCCAGGTTTGCCGGTTATCCGTGACCTGGTCGTCGATATGAGCATCTTCTACAAGCAATACGAGAAAGTTAAGCCGTTCCTGCAGAACGACACGCCGGCCCCGGCCATCGAGCGTCTGCAGTCCCCGGAAGAGCGCGAGAAGCTCGACGGTCTGTACGAGTGCATCCTGTGCGCTTGCTGCTCGACTTCGTGCCCGTCCTTCTGGTGGAACCCGGACAAGTTCCTGGGCCCAGCTGCCCTGCTGCAAGCGTACCGCTTCCTGGCAGACAGCCGTGACACCAAGACGTCCGAGCGTCTGGCTTCGCTGGATGACCCGTTCAGCGTATTCCGCTGCCGCGGGATCATGAACTGCGTCAACGTATGTCCCAAAGGCCTGAACCCGACTAAGGCCATTGGTCACATTCGTAACATGCTGCTGCAGAGCGGCGTGTAACTGACGTTGTAACAAGGCAGGACCGTTGTGCCCGTAAATGCTACGGCGCAGGCTTCAACCGGCGCCGTAGTTTTAACTTGAGCAGCGACTTACAAAGCCGCGGCTCTTATTTTGAAGAAATGAGACAAGCAGGGGCATTCGGGTTGGTACCCGAACTATCAGCGTGATCCTAAGTGGCTTGTTTTGGTCGCTGCACTTGGCCTTTTGCAAGCAAACTCGGTGTTTTCGCCGGTGGTGTCCCCAAATCGAGGGTGACCAAGCATGCAAGAAAGCGTGATGCAGCGCATGTGGAACAGCGGCTATCTTTCAGGTGGTAACGCTGCCTATGTGGAAGAGCTTTATGAGCTCTACCTGCACGACCCTAACGCTGTGCCAGAAGAATGGCGCACCAAATTTCAGACGTTGTCTTCAGACGGCAACGCTGCCACCGATGTATCGCATGCAACGATTCGCGATCAATTCGTGCTGCTGGCAAAGAACCAGCGCCGCGCTCAACCGGTTTCCGCCGGCAGCGTGAGCAGTGAGCACGAGAAGAAGCAAGTTGAAGTACTGCGACTGATCCAGGCCTATCGGATGCGTGGCCACCAGGCGGCCCAGCTTGACCCGCTGGGGCTCTGGCAGCGTCCTGCACCTGCTGACCTGTCGATCAATCATTACGGCTTGACCAATGCCGATCTTGATACGACCTTCCGTGCCGGCGACCTGTTCATCGGCAAAGAGGAAGCGAGCCTACGCGAAATTCACGAAGCGTTGCAGCAGACATATTGCCGCACCATTGGCGCTGAGTTCACGCACATCACCGATTCCGAGCAACGTCACTGGTTCCAGCATCGCCTGGAAGGTGTGCGTGGCCGTCCGGTGTTGTCCGCCGACGTACGCAGCCACCTGCTCGAGCGCGTTACCGCTGCCGAAGGCCTGGAAAAATACCTGGGCACCAAATACCCGGGCACCAAGCGTTTCGGCCTGGAAGGCGGCGAAAGCCTGATCCCGATGCTCGACGAGCTGATCCAGCGTTCCGGTTCCTACGGTACCAAGGAAGTCGTGATCGGCATGGCTCACCGTGGTCGCCTGAACGTGTTGGTCAACACCTTCGGCAAGAACCCGCGTGAGCTGTTCGACGAGTTCGAAGGCAAGAAGAAGGTCGAGCTGGGTTCCGGTGACGTTAAATACCACCAGGGCTTCTCGTCCAACGTGATGACCACCGGCGGTGAAGTTCACCTGGCCATGGCGTTCAACCCATCCCACCTGGAAATCGTTTCTCCAGTGGTCGAGGGTTCGGTGCGGGCTCGCCAGGATCGTCGTAACGACACCACCGGTGAGAAGGTCCTGCCGATTTCCATCCACGGCGACGCGGCATTTGCCGGTCAAGGCGTGGTCCTGGAAACCTTCCAGATGTCGCAGACCCGCGGCTTCAAGACCGGCGGTACGGTTCACATCGTCATCAACAACCAGGTTGGTTTCACCATCAGCAACCCGCTGGATGCGCGCTCTACCGAGTACGCCACCGACGTTGCCAAGATGATCCAGGCGCCGATCCTCCATGTGAATGGCGATGATCCGGAAGCCGTGCTGTTCGTGACCCAGCTCGCCATCGACTATCGCATGCAGTTCAAGCGTGACGTGGTGATCGATCTGGTTTGCTACCGCCGTCGCGGTCACAACGAAGCGGACGAGCCAAGCGGCACCCAACCGTTGATGTACCAGCAGATCAGCAAGCAGCGCACCACCCGTGAGCTGTACGCCGAAAGCCTGACCAAGGCCGGTGTACTGGATGACGCGCGTGTTCAGGCGAAAATCGATGAATACCGCAACGCGCTGGACAATGGCCTGCATGTTGTAAAAAGCCTGGTTAAAGAGCCGAACAAAGAGTTGTTCGTGGACTGGCGTCCGTACCTGGGCCACGCCTGGACTGCGCGTCACGATACGTCGTTCGATCTGAAGACCTTGCAGGAATTGTCCGCCAAACTGCTGGAAATTCCGGACGGTTTCGTGGTGCAGCGTCAGGTCTCGAAGATCTACGAAGACCGTCAGAAGATGCAAGCCGGCGGCCTGCCGATCAACTGGGGTTACGCCGAAACCATGGCGTACGCGACCCTGGCGTTCGAAGGTCACCCGATCCGCATGACCGGCCAGGACATCGGCCGTGGTACGTTCTCGCACCGTCATGCGGTGTTGCACAACCAGAAAGACGCGGGCACCTACATCCCGTTGCAGAACCTGTACGAAGGCCAGCCACGTTTCGACCTGTACGATTCGTTCCTGTCCGAAGAAGCCGTTCTGGCGTTCGAATACGGTTACTCGACCACCACGCCTCAGGCGCTGGTGATCTGGGAAGCCCAGTTCGGCGACTTTGCCAACGGTGCACAGGTGGTTATCGACCAGTTCATCACCAGCGGCGAGCACAAGTGGGGTCGCCTGTGCGGTCTGACCATGCTGCTGCCACACGGTTATGAAGGTCAGGGTCCTGAGCACTCCTCGGCCCGTCTGGAGCGTTACCTGCAGCTGTGCGCCGAGCACAACATCCAGGTGTGCGTGCCGACTACCCCGGCCCAGATCTACCACTTGCTGCGTCGCCAGGTGATCCGCCCGCTGCGCAAGCCGCTGGTTGTGCTGACACCGAAGTCGCTGCTGCGTCATAAATTGGCCATCTCGACCCTGGAAGATCTGGCTGATGGTTCGTTCCAGACCGTTATTCCAGAAATCGACACGCTGGACGCGGCCAAGGTGACTCGCCTGGTCCTGTGCAGCGGCAAGGTCTACTACGACTTGCTGGAAAAACGCCGTGCCGAAGGCCGCGAAGACATCGCTATCGTGCGTATCGAGCAGCTTTACCCGTTCCCGGAAGACGACCTGATGGAGGCCATCGCGCCTTACACCAACCTCACTCACGTGGTGTGGTGCCAGGAAGAGCCGATGAACCAGGGCGCGTGGTACAGCAGCCAGCATCACCTGCGTCGCAGCATCGGCAACCATAACAAGGCCCTGGGCCTGGAATATGCCGGCCGTGATGCTTCCGCTGCACCTGCGTGTGGTTATGCGTCGATGCACGCCGAGCAGCAGGAAAAACTGCTGCAAGATGCTTTCACTGTTTAACGCCTTCGCGCTGACTGAAACCGAATTTTAAGGACCCACAGATAATGGCTATCGAAATCAAAGCCCCGTCATTCCCGGAATCGGTTGCCGATGGCACCGTTGCCACCTGGCACAAGAAACCAGGTGAGGCCGTCAAGCGTGACGACCTGATCGTTGACATCGAGACTGACAAGGTCGTGCTGGAAGTGCTGGCTGAGGCTGACGGCGTGCTGGGCGCAATCGTTGCCGAAGAAGGCGCTACCGTTCTGTCGAACCAGGTACTGGGTTCGATCGAAGAGGGCGGCGCTGCTGCTGCCGCTCCTGCCGCCGCCGCTGCACCGGCTGCTGCTTCGGCGCCTGCTGCCGCTCCGGCTGCTGGCGCTGAAGACCCAATCGCTGCACCGGCTGCCCGTCAGCTGGCTGACGAGAACGGCATCAACCTGGCGTCCATCAAGGGCACCGGCAAAGACGGCCGCGTGACCAAGGAAGACGTGGTTGCCGCTGTTGAAGCCAAGAAAAACGCTCCCGCTGCCGCACCTGCCAAGGCTGCTGCCCCGGCTGCCGCTGCACCTGTGTTCGCTGCCGGCGACCGCACCGAGAAGCGCGTTCCGATGACCCGCGTACGCGCCACCGTGGCCAAGCGCCTGGTTGAAGCACAGTCGAACATGGCGATGCTGACCACGTTCAACGAAGTCGACATGACTGAAGTCATGGCCCTGCGTTCGAAGTACAAGGACCTGTTCGAGAAGTCCCACAACGGCGTACGCCTGGGCTTCATGTCGTTCTTCGTGAAAGCGGCCACCGAAGCGCTGAAACGCTTCCCGGCGGTCAACGCTTCCATCGACGGCGGCGACATCGTTTACCATGGCTACGCAGACGTCGGCGTTGCCGTCTCCAGCGACCGTGGCCTGGTGGTTCCGGTCCTGCGTAACGCCGAACTGATGAGCCTGGCTGAAATCGAAGGCGGCATCGCCGGCTTCGGCAAGAAAGCCCGTGACGGCAAGCTGACCATCGACGAGATGACCGGCGGTACCTTCACGATCACTAACGGTGGTACCTTCGGTTCGATGATGTCGACCCCGATCGTCAACCCGCCACAAGCCGCGATCCTGGGCATGCACAACATCATCCAGCGTCCGATGGCCATCAACGGCCAAGTCGTGATCCGCCCAATGATGTACCTGGCACTGTCTTACGATCACCGCCTGATCGATGGTAAAGAAGCCGTGACTTTCCTGGTGACCATCAAGAACCTGCTGGAAGACCCGGCTCGTCTGCTGCTGGACATCTAAAGACGCAGCGGCAAGTTGCGAGCTACAAGCTGTAGGAAAAAGCAGCTTGGCTTGCGGCTTGTCGCTTGAAGCTTGTCGCTGAATAGAGGAACTATTTTCATGTCGCAGAAATTTGACGTTGTAGTGATTGGTGCAGGTCCTGGCGGCTATGTTGCCGCCATCAAGGCCGCACAACTGGGCCTCTCGACTGCTTGCATCGAAAAATACACCGACAAGGAAGGCAAACTGGCACTGGGCGGTACTTGCCTGAACGTTGGTTGCATTCCTTCCAAGGCGCTGCTGGACAGCTCCTGGAAATTCCACGAAGCCCAAGACGGTTTCGCGATCCACGGTATCAACCATGCTGGCGTGACCATGGACGTGCCAGCAATGGTCGGCCGTAAAGCCAACATCGTTAAAGGCCTGACCTCCGGCGTTGCCACCTTGTTCAAGGCCAACGGTGTCACTTCCCTGCAAGGCCACGGCAAGCTGCTGGCCGGCAAGAAAGTTGAAATCACCAAGCCAGACGGTTCGACCGAAATCATCGAAGCCGAAAACGTGATCCTGGCACCAGGCTCGCGTCCAATCGACATTCCACCGGCTCCGGTTGACCAGAACGTGATCGTCGATTCGACCGGCGCCCTGGAATTCCAAGCGGTACCTAAGCGTCTGGGCGTGATCGGCGCTGGCGTGATCGGCCTGGAACTGGGTTCGGTCTGGTCCCGCCTGGGTTCCGAAGTCACCGTGCTGGAAGCCCTGGACACGTTCCTGCTGGCTGCCGACACCGCCGTGTCCAAAGAAGCGCTGAAGACCCTGACCAAACAAGGTCTGGACATCAAGCTGGGCGCTCGCGTGACCGGTTCGAAAGTCAACGGTGAAGAAGTTGTTGTCAACTACACCGACAAGGATGGCGAAAAGACCATCACTTTCGACAAGCTGATCGTCGCCGTGGGTCGCCGTCCAGTGACCACCGACCTGCTGGCTTCGGACAGCGGCGTGAACATCGACGAGCGTGGCTTCATCCACGTTGACGATCATTGCGCTACCACCGTGCCTGGCGTCTACGCCATCGGCGACGTGGTTCGCGGCATGATGCTGGCGCACAAAGCGTCCGAAGAAGGCATCATGGTGGTCGAGCGCATCAAGGGCCACAAAACCCAGATGAACTACGACCTGATCCCGTCGGTTATCTACACCCACCCGGAAATTGCATGGGTCGGCAAGAACGAACAGCAGTTGAAAGCTGAAGGCGTTGAAGTTAACGTCGGCACCTTCCCGTTTGCCGCTTCTGGCCGTGCCATGGCAGCCAACGACACCGGTGGTTTTGTCAAAGTCATCGCTGATGCCAAGACTGACCGCGTATTGGGCGTCCACGTGATTGGCCCAAGCGCTGCAGAACTGGTTCAGCAAGGCGCAATCGGTATGGAATTCGGCACCAGTGCCGAAGACCTGGGCATGATGGTCTTCTCCCATCCGACCCTGTCCGAAGCGTTGCACGAAGCAGCGTTGGCAGTGAATGGCGGCGCCATCCACATCGCCAACAAGAAGAAGCGTTAAGCGAGATAATAAGAAACCACGGCGGAGTTGCCCGTCGTGAGCCTTGCGCGCAAGACTCACCGCGGAATATCCGCTGGACGCAGTCTTGCGCAGCTTTACGGGCCTTGAGCCCCGCAAGCTGCGCAAGCAGCAGTCACAGGTGGCGCGGCACTCATAATGAGCGCAGCGCCGAATGCGCAGTACCTAACGAAGACGGTAAAAAGCATGAATCTTCACGAGTATCAGGGTAAGCAGCTGTTCGCTGAATACGGCCTGCCAGTTTCCAAGGGCTACGCAGTAGACACCCCGGAAGCAGCAGCAGAAGCTTGCGACAAAATCGGCGGCACTGAGTGGGTTGTCAAAGCCCAGGTCCACGCTGGTGGTCGCGGTAAAGCGGGCGGCGTTAAGCTGGTTCGCAGCAAAGAAGACGCCAAGGCCTTCGCACAGCAGTGGCTGGGCAAGCGTCTGGTGACTTACCAGACTGATGCCAATGGCCAGCCAGTCACCAAGATCCTGGTTGAATCGTGCACTGATATCGCTAAAGAGCTGTACCTGGGCGCTGTCGTTGACCGTTCGAGCCGTCGCATCGTGTTCATGGCTTCCACCGAAGGTGGCGTGGACATTGAGAAGATCGCCGAAGAAACCCCAGAAAAAATTCTGAAAGCCACTATCGATCCACTGGTTGGCGCTCAGCCATTCCAGGGTCGCGAGCTGGCTTTCCAGCTGGGTCTGGAAGGCAAGCAAGTTGCCCAGTTCGCCAAGATCTTCGTAGGTCTGGCCAAACTGTTCCAGGATCACGATCTGGCCCTGCTGGAAGTGAACCCGCTGGTGATCAAGGCTGACGGCGATCTGCATTGCCTCGACGCCAAGATCAACATCGACGCCAACGCCATGTACCGTCAGCCTAAGCTGAAGACTTTCCACGATCCGTCGCAAGACGATCCGCGCGAAGCGCACGCTGCCAAGTTCGAACTGAACTACGTAGCCCTGGAAGGTAACATCGGTTGCATGGTCAACGGTGCTGGCCTGGCCATGGGTACCATGGACATCGTCAACCTGCATGGCGGCAAACCAGCCAACTTCCTCGACGTGGGCGGTGGTGCTACCAAAGAACGCGTAACCGAAGCCTTCAAGATCATCCTGTCCGACTCCAACGTCGCTGCAGTACTGGTCAACATCTTCGGCGGCATCGTTCGTTGCGACATGATTGCCGAAGGCATCATCGGTGCAGTGAAAGAAGTTGGCGTTAAAATCCCGGTTGTTGTTCGCCTTGAAGGTAACAACGCTGAACTGGGCGCTAAAGTACTGGCAGAAAGCGGTTTGAACATCATCGCGGCTACCAGCCTGACCGACGCTGCTCAACAAGTAGTCAAAGCTGCGGAGGGCAAATAATGAGCGTCCTGATCAATAAAGACACCAAAGTTATCTGCCAGGGTATTACCGGTTCGCAAGGTAGTTTCCACACCCAGCAAGCCATCGAATACGGCACCAAGATGGTTGGCGGCGTAACGCCGGGCAAAGGCGGCACCGAGCACCTGGGCCTGCCTGTGTTCAACACCGTGAAAGACGCTGTAGCGGCCACTGGCGCCACCGCCAGCGTGATCTACGTTCCAGCTCCTTTCTGCAAGGACTCGATCCTGGAAGCGGCCTTCGGCGGCATCAAGCTGATCGTCTGCATCACCGAAGGCATTCCTACCCTGGACATGCTGGACGCTAAAGTTAAGTGCGACGAGCTGGGCGTAGTCCTGATCGGCCCTAACTGCCCAGGCGTGATCACGCCAGGCGAATGCAAGATCGGCATCATGCCAGGTCACATTCACTTGCCAGGTAAAGTCGGTATCGTTTCCCGTTCCGGCACCCTGACCTACGAAGCTGTTAAGCAGACCACTGACGCCGGTTTCGGTCAGTCGACTTGCGTCGGCATCGGCGGTGACCCGATCCCAGGCTCCAACTTCATCGACATCCTGAAGCTGTTCCAGGAAGACCCGAAGACCGAAGCGATCGTGATGATCGGTGAGATCGGCGGTTCGGCTGAAGAAGAAGCGGCTGCCTACATCAAGGCACACGTGACCAAGCCGGTTGTTTCCTACATCGCTGGTGTGACTGCCCCTGCGGGCAAGCGCATGGGCCATGCGGGCGCAATCATCTCTGGCGGCAAGGGTACTGCAGACGAGAAGTTTGCTGCCCTGGAAGACGCAGGCGTTAAAACCGTGCGTTCGCTGGCAGACATCGGCAAGGCGTTGTCCGAGCTGACCGGTTGGGCTGTCAAGTAAGCCTCGCGCTTTACTGACGCTTCACCAGCAAAGGCCACCTTCGGGTGGCCTTTGTGCTTTCTGAGGTTTAATAAAGATCAAAATGTGGGAGGGGGCTTGCCCCCGATTGCAGTGGGTCAGTTAACAAATACAGTGACTGACACTTCGCCATCGGGGGCAAGCCCCCTCCCACATTTATCTGCATTGCCAGATTAAGTATGAAAATGCGACATAGAGATGTCGCTTATCGGACAGTGCGCCCCGCAACAGTGCGTTTGTCAGCCCAATTCTGTACCCTTGCCGCCTCTTTATGCGCCCGCATCCCAAAAGGAAGCCGCGCGCTAGACCGTTCGGCGCCCATAAGGGCCGGCAGTATTTCCCTCATCCACAGGGAATCCCCCTCTAAATTCCGATTCAGTAGTGTGGTATTTCCTCAAATGAAAGTGTTGAAAAGCCAGGACATCCTGGCGCTGGGCTTTATGACGTTTGCCCTGTTCGTGGGCGCCGGCAACATCATCTTCCCGCCTATCGTGGGTTTGCAGTCCGGGCCTCATGTCTGGATGGCAGCGCTGGGCTTCCTGATCACCGCAGTGGGTTTGCCGGTGGTCACGGTGATCGCCCTGGCCAAGGTCGGTGGCGGTATGGACGCGTTGAGCAGCCCGATCGGCAAGATCGCCGGTGGCCTGCTCGCGGCGGCGGCGTATCTGGCGGTAGGGCCGCTGTTCGCCACCCCGCGTACCGCGACCGTCTCCTTCGAAGTGGGCCTGGCGCCGCTGACCGGCGAAAGCCCGCTGGCGCTGTTCCTCTATAGCTCGGTGTACTTCCTGGTGGTGTTCTTTGTCTCCCTGTACCCAGGTCGTCTGTTGGACACTGTTGGCCGCTTCCTGGCGCCGCTGAAGATCATCGCGCTGGCCATCCTCGGTATCGCGGCGTTCGCCTTGCCGGCCGGTGACGTGGGCGTTGCTACCCCGGAATACGTGGCTGCGCCGTTCTCCCAGGGCTTTATCAATGGTTACCTGACCATGGACACCCTGGGCGCCCTGGTATTCGGCATCGTGATCGTCAATGCCATTCGCTCCCGTGGCGTCGAGTCGCCGAAGCTGATCACCCGCTACGCGATCATTGCCGGGCTGATTGCCGGTGTGGGACTGGCGCTGGTGTATATCAGCCTGTTCCGCCTCGGCTCGGGCAGCCATGCAGTCGCCTCGGGTGCGGCTAACGGTGCCGCCGTGTTGCATGCCTACGTGCAGCACACCTTCGGTTCCCTGGGCAGCGGTTTCCTGGCGGTGTTGATCTCGCTCGCGTGCCTGGTTACCGCCGTGGGCCTCACCTGCGCTTGCGCTGAGTACTTCAGCAAAATCCTGCCGCTGTCCTACAAGACGCTGGTCGTGATCCTGGCTTTGTTCTCGCTGTTCGTGTCGAACCTGGGCCTGACCAAGCTGATTGCGTTCTCGATCCCGGTACTCACCGCGATCTACCCGCCGTGCATCGTGCTGGTGGCGCTGAGCTTCTGCAAAGACTTCTGGCAGGAGCAGGGCCGCATCGTTGGCCCGGTGATGCTGGTGTCGTTCATCTTCGGTTGCATCGACGCGCTCAAGGGCGCGGGCCTGGCGGGCTGGATGCCGTCGCAACTGGCGAACCTGCCGCTGAGCGAACAAGGCCTGGCGTGGTTGGTGCCGTCGGTGATGACGTTGGTCGTGGCGGTGGTGATTGACCGTATGCTCGGCAAGCGTAGCGAAGCGATCGCATAACCCACGTTCGCGCAGCACTGAAATGCCCCGTATCAATCGATACGGGGCATTTTTTATGGGCATCAGGCAGTGTCTTTTGGCCTGAGCTAGCGTCGAACAGGCTACAGAATCTAAACATTGGAATGCGGTAAGTGTGGGAGCGGGCTCCCACCTTCAGACGGTGTTCCGCCACCCGCCACTGTGTAACAGGACCCGCATGTCGTTCGTCGAAACCAATCAGATCCATCTGCTGGCCGCCCTCTGGTTCATCCTCTGCTGGGGCGGCTACACCCGCTACGCCACCTGGAAGGCCCGCGACACGGCCTGCCTGGCCAGTGTGCTGCACCTGTATCGCGAAGACTGGATGCGCCGCATGCTGCTGCGTGACAACCGCATCGCCGACGCCAGTGTGATCGGCAACCTGGAGCGCAACGCCTCGTTCTTCGCCTCCAGTACCTTGATCATCCTGGCCGGTATTCTCACCGTGCTGGGTGCCTCGGAACGCGCGGTGTCGCTGTTGGCCGACATTCCCATGGTGCAGCAGGCTTCCCAAGGCATGTCGGAGATCAAGCTGTTGTGCCTGGCGCTGGTGTTCGTCTATGCGTTCTTCACGTTCAGTTGGTGCATGCGCCAATACAACTTCGCGGCGGTGCTGGTCGGCTCGGCACCGATGATTGGTGAGCGGCATGTGTCGGAGCAGGAGCGCAAGGCGTTTGCACTGCGCGCGGCGCGGGTGATCTCCATGGCCGCCAACCAGTTCAACTTCGGCCTGCGCGCTTATTACTTCGGCATGACCATGCTGGCGTGGTTTGTCAGCCCTTGGTTATTCATGTTGATGAGCAGTGGGGTAGTGTTGGTACTGTACCGTCGGGAATTCCATTCCGACGTACTGCAAGTGATGGTGTATACACAGACGGATACGTCGCCGCCGGAGGCGGTGAAAGAGGCTGTTTAATTAACGCTTCAACTAAAAACAGCAGACAAAGAAAAGCCCGCTATTTAAGCGGGCTTTCTTTTTGCAGCGAAGCTATTTCAAGCCGCGGTCTCAAGAACCGGTGGCAGGTGTAGCAGGTGCTGCTTCTTTTGCGGCGGCTGCGTTCGATTCAGCCTGAGCTTTGGCAGCATCGGCGTTTTCTTTCGCAGCGTCGTTCACTTTATCCTGAGCTTTCGCCATATCTTTCTGAGCTTGCTCAGAATGCGCGGCGGCATCTTGGGCTTTGTCTTCGGATTTTTTATCGCAGGCAGCGAGACCGAGGGCAGCGGCCAACATCATGGAAATAGCTAAAGTCTTGCGCATGGGGTGTTTCTCCTTATTGAAGATATCTACTGGCCTTTCGAGCATGGCCGTTCAGCATTAGTTCCTTTTATTGCGCAGATATATAAACCACGGTCGCCAAGGAACTTTCACGCGTACCACCTGCACGGCATATCCCCACCCATAAGAGTCTGGAGCCCATGACCGAAAATCCTTTGTTAGAGCGTGCGAAGCGTTTTGTATCGGCCTTGCGCCACTGTCAGGTACTGGGTATTGCCGCTTATCAGGCCAGCGAGGAGGGCATCACGCTGGTCATGCCTTATGCGCTGCATTTGGTCGGTGACCCGCGGACCGGAGTGATCCATGGCGGCGCGCTGACCTCGCTGATGGACACCGCCTGCGGCATGGCCACCCTGTGTGTGTTGCCGGAGTTCGAGGTGTGCCCGACCCTGGACCTGCGCATCGACTACATGCATCCCGCCGAGCCGCGCAAGCCTGTATACGGCTTTGCTCAATGCTACCGAGTGACTGCCGACGTGATTTTTACCCGTGGATTCGCCTATCAGGATGACCCGCAGCAACCCATTGCCCATGTGGTCGGTACCTTCATGCGCATGGGTAAGCGCCTCAAGGGCACTCAAGGGTTGAGCAGCACGATCAAAGGAGAGCAGGCATGACGCACCGCTTCAAGACCCGTCTGGAACAAGCCCATGAGCGCGGCGACTACGCGGCGCTGCTCGAGCTGATTCCCTACGCCAAACTGATTGGCATCGAATGCACCCGGCTGGGGGATGAGCTGCTGTTTCGCCTGCCGGCCAGCAAGGACAATATTGGTAACCCTATATTGCCGGCGCTGCACGGCGGGGTGATCGCGGGTTTTATGGAACTGTCGGCGGCGCTGCACCTGCTGGTGTTTACTGGCACACCGGGTATCCCGAAAATCATCGATTTTTCCCTGGATTACCTGCGCGCCGGCCAATTTCGCGACACTTACGCCAAATGCCAGGTGTGGCGCCAAGGCCGACGGGTGGCCAATGTGGCGATTACCGCCTGGCAAAGCACGGCGGCGGAGCCCATCGCCACCGCTCGCGCGCATTTCAAGATCGAGGAACCAAGCCGCCCTTGAAATCCTGGTCTTAGCCCCCAACTTTGATGACAACCCGCCGCCAACCCTTCAGGGCGCGGCCATTGCCATCCAATTGGAGTTTGATGACCATGAGTGTGGAAACTCAAAAGGAAACCCTGGGCTTCCAGACCGAGGTGAAGCAACTGCTGCACCTCATGATCCATTCGCTGTATTCCAACAAGGAAATCTTCCTTCGCGAATTGATCTCGAACGCCTCTGACGCTGTCGACAAATTACGTTTCGAAGCCCTGTCCAAGCCTGAGTTGCTGGAAGGTGGCGCGGAACTGAAAATCCGTGTGAGCTTCGACAAAGACGCCAAGACCGTCACCCTCGAAGACAACGGCATCGGCATGAGCCGCGAAGACGCGATCACCCACCTGGGTACCATCGCCAAATCCGGCACCGCCGATTTCATGAAGAACCTGTCGGGCGACCAGAAAAAAGATTCGCACCTGATCGGCCAATTCGGCGTGGGCTTCTATTCGGCCTTTATCGTCGCTGACAAGGTTGAGGTATTCAGCCGCCGTGCCGGCCTCGACGCCAGCGAAGGCGTGCACTGGTCGTCCAAAGGCGAGGGCGAGTTCGAAATCGCCACCGTCGACAAGGCCGATCGGGGTACCCGTATCGTGCTGCACCTTAAAGACGGTGAAGACGAGTTCGCCGATGGCTGGCGCCTGCGCAACATCGTCAAGAAGTACTCCGACCACATCGCCCTGCCGATCGAACTGCCGAAAGAACAAGCGGCCGCCGAAGGCGAAGAGACGCCTGCCCAGGAATGGGAAGTGGTCAACCGTGCCAGCGCCCTGTGGACCCGTCCGCGTACCGAGATCAAGGACGAGGAATACCAGGAGTTCTACAAGCACATCGGTCATGACTACGAAAACCCGCTGAGCTGGAGCCACAACAAGGTCGAAGGCAAGCTGGAATACAGTTCGCTGCTCTATGTACCGGCCCGTGCTCCGTTCGACCTGTACCAGCGTGAAGCGCCAAAAGGCCTCAAGCTCTACGTACAACGCGTGTTCGTGATGGACCAGGCAGAATCCTTCCTGCCGCTGTACCTGCGCTTTATCAAAGGCGTCGTCGACTCCAACGATTTGTCGCTGAACGTGTCGCGGGAAATCCTGCAGAAAGACCCGATCATCGACTCCATGAAGTCGGCGCTGACCAAGCGC